>JANOWA010000091.1:0-3788 GCA_031417675.1 Methylotenera sp. | reverse complement strand
GCAATAAACTGAATATCATCATTATTTTGGGTAGTGTAAACACCCGCGTTCCAGCTGATGTTTTTATCTAACTTACCACGCACACCACCCTCCCACGTTTTGGCGACTACTTTTTTAAGGTCTGGATCGGCCGCAAATGAGTTAGGTAATTGGCATGGTGTCGCTGGGTCGGCGCAGCTTAGCTCGACTGGTGTTGCCGCGCGCATGCCCTCGTTATAGCCACCATAAAAACCTAAGTTATTATTAGGGTTATAGTTAAACCCAATGGCAGGATTAAAGCGGCTATAACGGTGATTACCGTTTAAATCGCCTATAGTGCCTAAGGTGTCACTAAAGCCAGAAAGCTTAATTTTTGCCACGTTATAACGGCCAGATAATGTCATATGCCATTGATTAGTATATGAAAAAGTGTCTGTTGCGTATAAGCCGTAATAATCATTTTTGGTATTTAAACGCACATTAGCCAGTAAAGTCTGCGGGTTAACCGTCACCGTTTCATGCCCTTCTACTGTTGCCTGAAAAGAGTCGCTAGTGAAATCTGTGCGGCCAAAATCGGCACTGGCGCCTGCGGTAAATTGGTTTTTATAGCCAGCCAAATCATTCAGCAATGTTAATTGGAACGCGCCGCCATAGCCATCTTGATTGGTTTGTGTCGATACATTTTGATTGTCAGGGTCCAGCGGATCTGCACTGCTAGCGTTGCTGGCTGCGTTACTATTAAAGCCGCTGGTGCGGTTTTTGCGGTAATACACATTGCCTGCAATTAATTTGTCATCCGTTAAAAAATGGCTGCCTTTTAAGTTTAACATCACCATTTTATTGCCAATAGAATCAGGATAAGTGTAGGCTTTTTTCGGCTCATTTAAGGCGGATAGCGGCACTGCCTGCGTGCCTTCCATCATGGTATCGGCCAAGGCGATAGATAAATCTAAATCACTCAACTCGTTTTGCCAGCCAATCTTGCCAAAAATTTGTTTTACGTCACTGCTTGAATGCTCGCGCCAGCCATTTTCTTTAAAAATATTGCCCGCCACAAAGTAATCCAGATTATTTTCTTTACTCTCGCCGCCCACTTCAAACTCAAACGCGCGCCGCGCCCAAGATCCGCCATACACTGTGGCTTTATAACCTGGAAACGCTGCGCCACTTTTGGTGTGAACCGCCAAGGCGCCGCCCAATGTGTTTAAACCAAATAATGGGTTTGAACCGGGAATTAAATTGATATTCGCAATCGCATTGGTAGGAATTAAATCCCAATTCACAATATCGCCAAACGGCTCATTGACGCGCACGCCATCTAAATAAACGCTTAAGCCTTGCGGCGTGCCAAGCAATGGCGATGCGGTAAAGCCGCGAAATTGCACATCGGCTTGATAGGGGTTTGCGACTGTGTTGCTGGTATTAACTGAGCCTAAATTATTATCTAAATACTCTGATAAATCAAGGCTTTGTTGTTGGTCTATTTGCTTAGATGAGCCTGTTTGCACGTTTGATGGCACTTGATTAATGGGCGTGCCAATACTGGGCAATGGGGTTGTGCCGACCACTTCTACCTTGTCAGTTTCTAACGCTTCGGCTTTATTACCTGCGGCGCCAGCCTGTTGCGGCATACTAAGTATGGCTAATGCGGCTAGCAGTATGGCTTTAAGCGGTTTTAATGGAAAGTGATTTTGTGTGGATTGCATGTGATTAACCTTAAGTGATTCAAATTGTGCGAGCAATAGCGCTTAATTTTTACTATGCAACAATAGCAAATATGCGGATAGCTGGCACTAGGAAAAATTCCCGACATGCGCCCAAAAATGCTGAAGTGTTTTTAATTGCTGGCAAAACCGCTATAGTGATTGATTACGCATATTAAGCGAGCAAAACAGTTGAATTTAAAACTGCGTCTTAACCTAATCACCACCAGTTTATTGCTACTACTGATGATAGCGGGCATTAGCTTAAGTTTTTATAATGCTAGAAAGAACACTTTAGCAGAAATCGTATCGGCAGAAAAATCGACATTAGCCTTATTTGATACAGCGATTATTGGGGCAACGACGACTAATGCGAATAAAATTGACTTAACCGCCTTTAAATTACAGCAATTAAGCCACATGCGGCATTTAAAAATTGCGCTATTTGATCGCAAAGGTAATTTACTAGATAGCAATCAAACAAAAGTGGCTGCACAATTTAATAATGAAGCGCCCGCCTGGTTTGAGCGGCTACTCAATAAAACCATGCCGCAATGGCAGCCTAAAGTTAGAACATTATCCCTTAATAATCAACTGCTTGCTAGGCTGATTATCACGCCAGACCCCAGTTACGAATATGCAGAAATTTGGAAGCAAATGACGGATTTGCTGGTGCTGCTGGCTTTGTTTTTTATTTGCGTCAATCTAATGATTGCTTGGGCGATTAACCAAGCGCTTAAGCCAACTGAGACCATATTAACCGCCTTGGATGAAATTGAAAGCGGTCATTTAGAAGTCAGATTACCGACTTTTAAACTGCCTGAATTAGCGCGAATTGGGCAAAAATTTAACCACATGATTGAGACACTGCAACTAAGCCATTTGCAAAATCACCAGCTCACGCAACAACTGATGACCTTGCAAGAGACCGAGCGCAAAAGCCTAGCACGCGATTTGCATGATGAATTTGGGCAGTGCCTAACGGCCATTAATACCGACGCCAGTGTGATTTTGAAACATGCTAAAACAAAATATCCTGAGCTGCAGGCTAGTGCAGAAGCCATAGCCCAGCTATCGCGACATTTAATGGATCTGGTCAGTGGTTTATTACAACGCTTGCGGCCAGGCGTACTGGATGAGTTGGGACTTGAATTAGCACTGCAAGATTTGGTCGGCACATGGCAAACGCGTCATGAGAATATTCACTGCATGCTAAACATCAGCAATGTGGATAGCTTGAAACAAGATGCATTAGGCGAAACTGAATGCTTGGTGATTTATCGCTTAGTGCAAGAATCGCTCACCAATATTGCGCGCCATGCCAGCGCTAACAAGACCGATATTAATGTGTATGCTGAATTAAAGCTTAATAAACAGGGCATTACAGTTAAGGTGCAAGATAACGGTGCAGGTTTTAACCCTAATCAAGCCGCTGATTTTGGCATAAACTTGAGCCTAGAAACCAACAGGGGTTTAGGCAACAGCGCTGGCTTTGGTTTGCTTGGTATGCGCGAACGTGTGGAGAGCTTGAATGGTGACTTTAGGCTGCAAACCAGCGCCAAAACTGGCACCCTTATTACGGCTTGGATTCCGTTAAGGTCGCATGCATGAGTACCATTCGCATTATGCTGGTGGATGATCATGCTGTGGTGCGTGCTGGCGTGCGGCGCTTGTTAGAGCAAGATACGCGCTTTTTAGTAGTAGCAGAATGCGATAGCGGTGAGCGTGCCTACCAACAATATGGTGAGCATTTGCCCGACATCACCGTAATCGATTTAAGCATGCCAGGCATGGGCGGCATGGAAGCCATTGGCCGTATTATTGCGCGTTACCCAACGGCAAAATTGTTGGTGTTATCGATGCACGAAAACGCTGCCTTTGCCAGCCAAGCAATTAAGGCAGGCGCCCGTGGATATTTGCCCAAAAATGGTTTAGCCTAAGAGCTAATCGGTGCGCTAGAAAGCATTGCTAATGGCCAAACTTATATTAATGCCAATATCAGTACAAAAATAACGCAGCAATTTTTAAGCAACGAAGAAAATAGGTTGCAACAATTATCCGCGCGCGAATTCGAGATTTTTAGGCTGCTGGCCGAAGGATCTGATA
>JANOWA010000090.1:0-3985 GCA_031417675.1 Methylotenera sp. | reverse complement strand
GATGGTTGGCAGCGTTTCACTATTTTGGCAAACGCAAATTACACCGCTATTAACGAAATATTTGTAGAAGGCGATGCCTCAAGCGCCTCGTATTTCTTGGCTGCTGGCGCAATTGGCGGCGGACCAGTGCGTGTAAAAGGCGTTGGCCAAAATAGTATTCAGGGTGATATAAAATTTGTTGAAGCGCTGCAATTAATGGGCGCAACTATTTTGCTTGGCCAAAATTTTGCTGAGTGTGAATACCGCGACTATTCTGCAGATGGTAAAACTAAAGTTGCTAGCAAAACCAAATTAAAGGCGATTGATATAGACTGTAATCACATGCCCGACGCGGCGATGACACTGGCCACAACCGCCCTATTTTGCGACGGCATAACCACCTTGCGTAACATCGCTAGCTGGCGCGTCAAAGAAACCGATCGCTTAACAGCGATGGCCACCGAATTGCGAAAGCTAGGCGCAATTGTAGAAGAAGGCGTTGATTTTATTAGCATTACGCCGCCCGCCACGTTAACGCCAAACGCCGTGATTGACACCTATGATGATCATCGCATGGCGATGTGCTTTGCGTTAGTCAGCCTGGGTGGTGTACCAATTACGATTAACGACCCAAAATGTGTGAATAAAACATTCCCAGACTTCTTTCCACGCTTTGCCAAAATCACTAAAAATGGCTGATTTAGCCGCCAATAATTTAATGCCTGTCATCGCAATTGATGGCCCATCTGCCAGCGGCAAAGGCACGGTGGCTGAAAAAGTAGCTGAAACGCTCGGCTATCATTATTTGGACTCTGGCGCGCTGTATCGTATTGTGGCGTTTGCTGCGTATCGTGATAATACTGAATGGAATCAAGAAGATGCGCTTGGTGCATTAGCCAGCAAGCTTGATGTCACATTTAAACATGGTGATATTTTTTTAGCAGGCGACCGCATTACCGAAGCCGTTAGAAGCGAGGAAATGAGCCGTGGCGCGAGTGAAGTTGCCGTGCATCAATCGGTAAGAAACGCCTTATTAAGCTTGCAAAAAAGTTTTCGTCAAGCGCCAGGCTTAGTGGCCGATGGCCGCGATATGGGTTCAGTTGTTTTTAAAGATGCGCCACTTAAAATATTTCTTAGCGCCAGCGTTGAAACCCGCGCCAATCGGCGTTATCAGCAAATACTCAACAAAGGCTTACTTGCTGACTACACGCAAATTTTAGCCGATTTACAAGCACGCGATTGGCGCGATAGCCAGCGTAGTGCAGCACCGCTCATTCAAACGCCAGACGCGCTACTTTTAGACACCACGCAGCGCACGATTACTGAGGCTGTGGAGTTTGTTGTCACCGCCTATAAAAGTATTTTGCAAAAATAACATTTAATTTGCGTAAAAATGTTTTAAGTCATTGAACAGAAGACTTTTTTTGTGTAATATGCACGATTCGTGTTGCGTAAAAAACAGTATTACTATTTACTGTTACAGTATTCTGTCGTAACGTTTGATTAATTACCCCGCTGCTAGGTGGGAATACTTTAAGGCAAGTTTCTGACACCAAGTTTCTAATTACAGTGTCGAAATTAACCTTAAGTAATTTTTTAGGTAACTTTATTTTAATGGCTTCTACTTCTAATTCAACTCCATCCTCTTCAATGGAATCATTTGCTGCACTTTTTGAAGAAAGTTTAGCGCGTCAAGAAATGCGTTCTGGCGAGGTGATTACCGCCGAAGTTATCTTTATTGATAGCGACCACGTGATTGTGAACGCGGGCTTAAAATCTGAAAGCGTCATTGACGTTGCAGAATTCAAAAACGCCCAAGGCGAAGTCGAGGTTGCCGTTGGCGACTTTGTAAAAGTATGTATCGAAAAACTCGAAGATGGTTTTGGTTCAACACAGCTTTCTCGCGAAAAGGCGAAGAAAATGGAAGCTTGGCTTGATTTAGAAGATGCAATGAACGAAGGCCGCGTGGTTAAAGGCTTTGTCAGCGGCAAAGTAAAAGGCGGTTTACGCGTTTCTGTGAACGGCATCATGGCTTTCCTACCAGGTTCTTTGGTAGATGTGCGCCCCGTAAAAGACACCACGCCATTCGAAAACAAAGAGTGGGATTTCAAAGTAATCAAACTTGACCGTAAGCGCAATAACATCGTGGTTTCGCGTCGTGCAGTGATGGAAGTGAGTGCTGGCGCGGACCGCGAAGCATTGATGGGCTCGTTAGTTGAGGGCGCAACGGTTAAAGGTATTGTTAAAAACATCACCGATTATGGCGCGTTTGTGGATTTAGGCGGCATTGATGGTTTGCTACACATTACCGATTTAGCATGGCGTCGCGTTAAGCACCCATCAGAAGTGCTAACAGTGGGCGAAGAAGTGGAAGCAAAAATCTTGAAATTTGATCAAGAAAAAAATCGCGTTTCATTAGGTATTAAACAATTAGGTGATGACCCATGGGTTGCCTTAACACGCCGCTACCCAGTCAGCACACGCTTATTCGGTAAAGTATCAAACTTAACGGATTACGGTGCGTTTGTTGAGGTAGAGCCGGGTATTGAAGGCTTGGTACACGTTTCAGAAATGGATTGGACCAACAAAAACATTCACCCAGGCAAAATCGCACAATTGGGCGACGAAGTTGAAGTGATGATTTTAGAGATTGACGAAGATCGTCGTCGTTTATCGCTCGGCATGAAACAATGTAAAGCCAACCCTTGGGATGACTTTTCTGCCACGCATCACAAAGGTGATAAAGTCGCAGGTCAAATCAAATCGATTACCGACTTTGGCGTGTTTATTGGCTTGCCAGGCGGTATCGATGGTTTAGTGCATTTATCTGATTTATCTTGGACACAAACTGGCGAAGAAGCGATTCGTAACTTCAAAAAAGGTGACGAACTCAATGCGGTTATTTTAGCCATTGATGTAGAAAAAGAGCGTATTTCATTGGGCGTTAAGCACCTCACTGAAGATCCATCTGGTGCAACGCCTTCTCTATCTTCAACAGAAGATAAAGTAGCTAAACCAAAAGCGAAACCTGCAAAAACCAAAGCTGAAGCGCCTTCGGCCGAAGACAATGCAGCAGCAGCAGGCACCACTAATCTTGGTGCATTATTAAAAGCCAAAATGGATAGCAAGAAATAAGTATTAATTTATAAGTAATTATCGTCGAATCTTAAAGTTAAACTAAAGGCAAGCATAAGCCATGACAAAATCTGAACTCATTAATTTATTAGCAGAGCGTTTTTCACAACTGGTGGTGAAAGATGCCGAGCTATCAGTTAAAGCCATTTTAGATGCAATGACAGACAATTTATCGACTGGCGAGCGCATCGAAATTCGTGGCTTTGGTAGTTTTAGTTTAAATTACCGTCCGCCACGTTTAGGTCGTAACCCTAAAACTGGCAGCAAAGTGCAAGTGCCTGCAAAACATGTACCGCACTTTAAAGCGGGTAAAGAGTTGCGTGACCGTGTTGATGCTGCTTAGTTAAAGCGTTTAGTAAAGATTGATTGATGTAAAAAAGGCGCAAGTGATTGCGCCTTTTTTATTGCTGACCATTTAGGTTGCGATGAATAGAATGATTAGGCACTCACCCCAACCATAGGTAAAATAGTTGGAATGATACAAAACTTAAAAAAAAATGACCATTGAATTTGAATACTGGTGGCTACTGGCTCTGCCTTTGTTTTTTACCTTGGGCTGGATTGCTGCGCGTGTCGATATTAAACAGCTGATGTCTGAATCAACCAAATTGCCTGCCGCTTACTTTAAAGGTTTGAATTTTCTCATTAGCAATCAGCACGATAAAGCCGTTGATGCTTTTAGTGAGGCCATAGAAATCAATACCGATTCACTAGAGTTGCACTTTGCGCTGGGTAGTTTGTTTAGGCGCACCGGCGAAACCGACCGCGCGATTAACATGCATCTTAATATGTTGGATAAAAAAGAGTTAACAGAAAACCAAAAAAGTGCAGTAAAAGCCGAGCTGGCGCAAGATTACTTAAAAGCAGGCCT
>JANOWA010000089.1:0-3355 GCA_031417675.1 Methylotenera sp. | reverse complement strand
GACGGCTTTACCGCTAGCCGCGAGTTGGCAGACCGCATGTTCAACGAAGGCCTAAAAGGCGATATCGACATTGGCGGTAAAATGTACGGCTTGGTGCTAGATATTGGCGGCTACCAAAAAAATGTGATTACACTGGCACCTTCTTTGTTAATCACCAATGATGAGATTGATTTAGGTATTAAACTGTTTGAGGCTTTATTAAAACGCTGTGGTGCTTGCTAAGCCAAGTATTGATAAGCCATGCAAGGCATCACGATATTTAATGTTGACGACAGCATAAGCGCGCAAAGCGATTTTTTGCAGCGGTTTTCTGCCAAAATCAATACAAAATCTTTGCTGTCTTTCAAACGCATGGCGCGTCTTTGGTGCAGCTCAGCTGAGTTCAAACAAGTGAGTGCAGCAATGCAGCTGCTAAACCTCAACCAATTTGCGTTGTTAGGCTCTGGCGATTATCACCAATTAACACTTGCTTTGTTGCAGCAACACCGAACGCCATTCACTTTGGTGCTATTTGATAATCACCCTGATTGGATGCGCCCACCGCATCAATACCATTGCGGCACTTGGATTTACCAAGCGGCACGCTTGCCACAAGTGGCGCGCATTGTGATTGTTGGCCTTGAAAATGGTGATTTATGTGGCAAAAAGTTTCAAGATGGCGATGTAGAAAGCTATTTAAACAACAAAATTGTATTGCTGCCCTATACACCCGTTGTGGCGGAAATTAGCGCAGAGCAAATAGTCACGTTGCAATCGCAACTAAAAGCCAGCTTAAAACAAGGCGTGCAAGAGATTTTAAGCCATATTAGCACGCAAAATGTGTACATTAGTGTTGATAAAGATTGTTTGCGCGCTGAAGATGCCATCACCAACTGGGAGCAGGGTACGTTGCCGCTAGAAACGATGACCGCTTGCATTGCCGCTATTCGTGAAAAACATGCCATTGTCGGCGCAGATACGGTGGGTGATTATTCGCCGCCTGTATTTAACTCGCCACTTAAATGGGTTGGCTCATTTTTAGATAGGCCTGCCAATGCTTGGCGCATGCAAACAAGCGCAAATGCCAATGCGGTAAATGGTGCCGCTAATGTTAAAATAGCGCTCGCACTAGGATTTGTCTAAATGAGTTTGGTGCTTGCATAAATGCAATTAACTGTTAAAGCATTGATTTTATTCGCAATAGCTATGGCGTTTGATACAGCAGGCAATTTGTTATTAAAACTTGGCATGAATAACTTTGCAGCCTCAAGCTTGACTGGTTGGCGCGGGTATTTGGCTAATTTTAAACAAGCTATTGTGTCAAAAATCTTAATTTTAGGCGCGCTAAGTATGGTGGCAGAGGCCATTGTCTGGTTTGCATTTTTATCCATTACACCGCTCAATGTAGCAGGGCCAATGGCCAGTGCCAATAATGTATTTATTTTGCTAGCATCAAGCTGGTTGCTTAAAGAGCGGGTCACTCCAAAACGCTGGCTGGGCGTTACTTTGATTATCACGGGCATGTTATTTGTTGGCAGCGCTTAAAGTTAACTAGATAAAGAGATTTGATGAAAGATAACGATTTGCAACAAGAAACAGAACCTAAACGCCCAATTGACGCGCTATTGGGCGAAGTAGGCTTTATCGAGCGCAAAGGCAAGTCTGGCGTGCTGTTGGTGCACGGCCTGACAGGCACGCCCACCGAGATGAAACAATTCGGTAAAGTCATCGCGCGCCAAGGCTTCACGGTAGCTTGCCCCGAGATGGCAGGGCATTGCGATAGCATCGAAGCGCTTAGTGCGACCAAATGGAGTGATTGGTATCACTCGATTGAGGTGGCGTTTGACGCGCTTAAACAAGAGTGCGAGCATGTATTTATTGCTGGGCTTTCTATGGGCGCGCTGATTGCGCTATTGGTAGCCGCTAAGAAAAAAGACCAAGTCGCAGGTGTTATTCTACTTTCCACTACATTTTTTTATGATGGCTGGAATGTGCCAATATTTAAGCAAAAGGTATTGTTGCCGCTAGTGCTTTATAGCCCGCTAAAATACTTTATGCAGTGGGAAGAAACCTCGCCCTACGGCATTAAAGATGAGCGCACTCGCGCTTTAGTGCATGCAATTTTAGAAAATCGCGATTCACAAGCCGCCGATAAAATTGGTTATTTTAAAACACCCGCCACCGTTATTTTGGAAAGTGTGCGTATGATTAAAGCCGCTAAAAAGTCGCTAAAAGATGTCATTTCGCCCGCCTTAATTGTGCACTCCACTGAGGACGACATGGCTAGCTTAAAAAATGCGCATTACACGCAGGCCAATATTGCATCAGAAACGGTTGAAACGTTTTTTGTCGATGATACCTATCATGTGCTGACGCTGGATAAACGCAAAGACGATGTTGCACGCCGTGCTGCGCAGTTTTGTAAAGAACAAGTGCAAAAACTCAATTTGGCCATGCCCGTTCAAGCCTAAAATGTTACTTAAAAATTAAGGACTTACAGTAGATGACAACGCCCAGTAACACAACGCCCAGTAACACAACGCCAAGTTTAGAAGAAATTTCAATCGTTCTGGCCAAAATGATTGCCGATAAAATGGAAATCGATGTGGCCACCATCACGCCCAGCAGCAATTTAACTGAGCTGGGGCTTGATTCGCTTGATACTTTCGATATTATTTTTAATGCCGAAGATCACTTTAAAATTAAAGTGCCAAATGATCAAGTGAACATTGAAACGCTGCAAGATGTGACCGCTTTGGTGCATAAACTTACTCTAAGTCAGCAATCATAAGGCCCAACAAATATAATGGTTAATGCTCACAAGCGCGTTGTTGTTACAGGTATGGGTGTTGTGTCGCCTATTGGCAATGGTCTTGCTGAACTTTCAGAACAAGTGTTTGCGGGCGTTTCGGGCATAAAAAAAATCGATACACCATTTGCTGAGCAACTTAGTTGCAAGCTGGCCGCGCAAGCCAACTTTGACCCCGCCGCACATTTCAGCAAACATACTTACTCAATGTTAGACCGCACCAGCCAATTGGCGTTACACACCAGTATAGAGGCGGTTAAGCACGCAGGTTTAAGTGTTAATGAGGCTTTGCAACCACGTATGGGCGTGTATCTTGGCACTGGCATGGGCGGCGCTAGCTCGGTTGAGGAGGGTTATGTGCGCCTATTTAAGGACGGCGCAAGCCGCTTAAAACCATTTACCGTGCTAATGAGTATGAATAATGCTGCGGCTTCTGCCATTGCGCTTGAGTTTCAAATCACGGGTCCTAACCAAACGTTTTCCACTGCGTGTTCGTCATCCGCTGTGGCGATTGGTGAGGCTGCACGCCTCATTCGTCACGGTTATGCCGATGTAATGTTAGCTGGC
>JANOWA010000088.1:0-1845 GCA_031417675.1 Methylotenera sp. | reverse complement strand
CTAAATAGTTGTAGGCGTAAATCATCAAAATCGCGATGGGCAAACTGGGGATAACGCCGTCAATACGGTCTAAAATGCCGCCGTGGCCTGGTAGCAAGCTACCACTATCTTTTAGATTCATTTGTCGCTTCATCATCGATTCAAATAAATCACCTGCCACGCCTAATAGCGTCACTATCCATAACCCTGGGAAGATGGCTAAATTGTTAATACCAAGGCTAAAATACAAAGCAGCACCAAAAGCTGTCACGCCAATTAAGGCACCTGCGACACCTTCCCAAGTTTTACCAGGGCTAATGCTGGGTGCAAGCTTGTGTTTACCGAAGTTTTTGCCCGCAAAATACGCAGCACTATCGGCTATCCAAATAGTGGCCAATAACACTAACACTAACTTAGCATCGACAATTCTAGCGCAAACTAAGGCTAACCACAGCGGCAACATCAGCAGCCAGCCCAACAAGGCTTTTAACATAAGGCCGCGCAGCTTAAACTGCTTAGCAAACCAAATTGGTACAACAAGCACCCAAAAGCAAGCTACGACTGCAAATATAATCAGCGATTGATAGAAAAAATGGTGCAAATTATTGTTTAGCATGCGCCCAATCACATACAAGCCAATAACAAGTGAAATAAACAAATACACATAGTTTTGCTTAATACTTAAGCCCACCATTTGCGCCCATTCACGCAAAGCCAGCAGCGTAATCAATAACATAAGGCCTGCCCAATACACATCGGGTAATTTAAACAAAGCAGGAATGAAGGCAGCGATCAGTACGATTGCAGTAATAATGCGCGTTTTTAACATGAAATTGATTTGTGCATATTTAAGCTGGCGTAATTAGCTGCTCACTAGTGCGGCCAAACCTGCGCTCACGCTGCTGATAAGATTGTACTGCAGCTCGAAATGCCACGTCATCAAAGTCTGGCCACAAGGTATCGGTAAAATAAAACTCGGTATAGGCCAATTGCCATAGCAAAAAATTGCTGATGCGCTTTTCGCCGCCCGTGCGAATGAATAAATCGGGTTCTGGCGCGAAATGCATGGCTAAATGCGGTGTTAAGTCATCTTCTATAAATTTGCCTGCTTGATTTGGATGCTGTAACAGCATTTTATTGGCCGCTTGTAAGATATCCCAGCGCCCGCCGTAATTGGCAGCAATGGTCAATGTTAAGCCAGTATTATCTGCAGTAAGCTTTTCAGAAGCCTCAATTTGTTCGATTAGTGCGGCATTAAAGCGGCTGCGGTCGCCAATTAAAATCAGGCGAATATTATTTTCGTGCAGCTTGGCCACCTCGCGTTTAAGCGCGTCCATAAACAAGCCCATTAAAAATGACACTTCATCATCTGGGCGGCGCCAGTTTTCGCTACTAAACGCAAATAGCGTGAGATATTTAACATTTTGTTTAGCGCAGGTTTTTACTAGCGCACGCACCGTTTCCACACCGCGCTTATGCCCAGCTACGCGCGGTAGAAAGCGCTTTCTAGCCCAACGGCCATTGCCATCCATGATCACCGCAATGTGGTTAGGAATTTCGCCAGAATCGGGAATTGTTTGCGTAGAGCTAGAAAAAAGTCCCATTAGACAGCCATTAAGTCCACTTCTTTAGCCGCGAGCAATCTTTCGACTTCTATCACTGCTTTATCAGTCATTTTTTGCACATCATCTTGGCTACGACGCTCATCGTCCTCTGAAATTTCTTTGTCTTTTAGCAATTTTTTGAGGGTGTCGTTAGCATCACGGCGCACATTGCGAATCGCTACTTTTGCACCTTCACCTTCATTACGTACAATTTTGGTTAAATCGCGACGACGTTCCTCT
This sequence comes from Methylotenera sp., assembly GCA_031417675.1. Classification (GTDB taxonomy): domain Bacteria; phylum Pseudomonadota; class Gammaproteobacteria; order Burkholderiales; family Methylophilaceae; genus Methylotenera_A. The sequence continues at coordinate 22 of JANOWA010000088.1, read as the reverse complement.
GTCAACATTGGCATTGGCACAC
>JANOWA010000087.1:0-4613 GCA_031417675.1 Methylotenera sp. | reverse complement strand
ATTCGCCAGTGCGCGCGTTTCGCAGTGTGGGTGGTACGCCTGTATTTTTCAAAAAAGGGCTGGGTTCAAAATTATGGGATGTTGAGGGCAAAGAATATATAGACTATATCAACTCGTGGGGCCCGATGATTGTGGGTCATGCGCATCCAGAGGTGGTTGCGGCGGTGCAAGCGGCTGCCGCGAATAGTTTATCATTCGGCGCACCGACTGGTTTAGAGTTGGAAATGGCCGAGCTGATCAACAAGCTCGTGCCGAGCATGGAGCAAGTGCGCTTAAACAGTAGCGGTACAGAGGCGACCATGAGTGCTATACGTACTGCTAGAGGGTTCACAGGGCGCGACAAAATTGTAAAGTTTGAAGGTTGCTATCATGGCCATTCAGATGGCTTGCTGGTGAAAGCGGGTTCTGGCTTGCTCACTTTTGGCGAGCCTGATTCTGGCGGCGTGCCAGCGAGTGTGGCTGCGCTTACCTTAACGCTGGAATATAACAATACGCAGCAATTAGAAGACTTGTTTAAACAAAGTGGCGATGAAATTGCCTGCGTGATTATTGAGCCTGTGGTTGGCAATATGAACTTAATTGTGCCAACGATGGAGTTTTTGCAAACCTTGCGCGCGCTTTGCACCAAACATGGCACAGTGCTCATTTTTGATGAAGTGATGACCGGCTTTCGCGTGGCTTTGGGCGGCGCGCAAGCGCTTTACAACATTAAGCCAGATATGACGACATTAGGTAAAGTGATTGGCGGTGGCTTGCCAGTGGGCGCATTTGGCGGTCGCAAAGATATTATGCAATGCCTAGCACCCGTGGGCAAGGTGTATCAAGCAGGCACGCTATCAGGCAATCCTGTGGCGGTTTCTGCGGGTTTAGCTACGCTTAAATTAATTCAGGAAAAAGATTTTCATGCCAAATTAACAGCGCAAACCAAAAAACTCATGGATGGCTTTGTTAGCGCGGCAAAACAAGCGAGCGTGACCTTTAGCGCACAAAACGTAGGCGGCATGTTTGGCCTTTATTTTAGCGAAAAATGTCCAACAAGTTACGCCGAAATCATGGCGAATAACAATAAAACCCACTTTAATCAGTTTTTTCACAGCATGTTAGATAGTGGCATTTACTTAGGCCCTAGTGCGTTCGAGGCAGGTTTTGTGTCTGCCGCGCATAGTGACGATGACATTGCGGTGACGATTGCAGCGGCTAAAAAAGCGTTTACCGCAATAAGCTAGTGCATCATTTGCGGCCGGGTAAACGCCTCTGCCTTACTCGCCGCACTTACATGGTCTAATTTAAGGCTGGCTTTCATCATAATATTCGCAACACGCTGAACCATATCTGGGCTTAGCTTAAGTGATATTGCGCCAATTTCCAGCTCAACCACTTGGCAGTTTTGACAATAGAGCAAACGCACGCCTAAGCCACTGGCTAGCTCAATTTTATTACATAATGTTTCGTTCATTTTTAACTCCTAACGAGATTTAAGAAATCCTTATACAAATGATAATCATTCTCATTTGTGATGTCAATGAGTTTGCAGATTAATTTAACTAATTAGCACTAATTTAAACCGTTAATGTCAATTAAAAGCCAGTTAAACGATTGAACTTGCACGCATTTAACGTTATTATTGTAGGTTCCGCTAAAAATTTTGTACGTGACTGAATATGCAAGCAAGACAAGCAATAAATCTACCGCCTAAAAATCAAGGTTTGTACAATCGTCGTAATGAAAAAGACGGCTGTGGTGTGGGCTTTGTGGCGCACATAAAAGGCAAAAAAAGCCATGAAATCGTTAGCCAAGGGTTACAACTTTTAACCAACTTAACGCACCGCGGCGCAACAGGTTACGACCCTAAATTGGGCGATGGTGCTGGCTTGCTGATGCAACTGCCCGATGCGTTTATGCGCAAAGAGGCAGCAAAGCTAAATGTTAATCTGCCAGAAGCAGGCCAATACGCGGTGGGCAATTTGTTTTTACCACAAGATGTAAAAAATCGCGCAACTGTCGAAGCGTTAATCACCAAAATTATTCTTGAAGAAAACCAAACTTTACTTGGCTGGCGCGATGTGCCAGTAGATAACAGTAATATTGCCGAGGCAGCGCGTGATGTAGAACCTGTAATGCGTCAGGTTTTTATTGGCAGTAAAGTTGCGGATCAAAACACCTTTGAGCGCAAATGTTTTGTGATTCGCAAACGGATTGAGCATGCGGTGCGCGCGCTAAATATTCAAGATAAAGCTGCATTTTATATTCCATCGCTTTCAAGCCGCACCATTGTGTATAAAGGCATGCTGTTGGCCAATGAAGTGGGTATTTACTATTCCGATTTAACTGACGAAACGGTCGTTTCTGCACTTGCATTGGTGCATCAGCGCTTTTCAACCAATACTTTCCCAGCGTGGGATCTCGCGCATCCCTTCCGTATGATTGCGCATAACGGCGAAATTAATACCGTGCAAGGCAACGTCAATTGGATGGCTGCACGCCACGAGACGATGAAATCGGCCATTATTGGTGAAGATTTAGAAAAGCTTTGGCCATTAATTGCCGAAAATCAATCGGATTCAGCCTGTTTTGACAATTGCTTAGAGTTACTGGTTGCGGGTGGTTATAGCTTGCCGCATGCCATGATGATGTTGATTCCAGAAGCGTGGAATAACAATGCATTAATGGATGACAATCGTCGCGCATTTTACGAATATCACGCCGCACTGATGGAGCCGTGGGATGGTCCAGCTGCGGTGGCGTTTACCGATGGTAACATGATAGGCGCGACGCTAGACCGTAACGGCTTGCGCCCAGCGCGTTATTTAGTGACCGATGACGACCTTGTGATGATGGCTTCCGAAATGGGCGTTTTAACGTTTGCACAAGAAAAAATTGTAAAAAAATGGCGTCTGCAACCTGGCAAAATGTTGTTAATCGATATGGTGCAAGGCCGCATTATTGATGATAATGAAGTCAAAAATGCGCTAGCCAATGCCAAACCTTATAAGGACTGGATTGAAAAATCACGTTATTTACTCAGTGATTTGCCAGAAGAGGATGCCAGTTTTGAGCTGAAAGAAAGCCTACTTGATATTCAGCAAGCATTTGGCTATACGCAAGAAGACATTAAGTTTATATTGCAGCCGATGATTGCCAATGGCGAAGAAGGTGCTGGCTCAATGGGCAACGACGCCGCGTTGCCAGTGTTATCCGCTAAACCAAAAGTGTTATACAACTACTTTAAACAATTGTTTGCGCAAGTGACTAACCCGCCAATCGACCCAATTCGTGAAGAGCTAGTGATGTCGCTAGTAACCTTTATTGGCCCAAAACCAAACCTTTTAGCAGTAGATGAAACCAGTCCACCGATTCGCTTAGAGGCAAGTCAGCCCATTTTAACGCGCGATGATTACGTTAAAATTAAGACGATAGACGCTGCTACTGACGGCGCATATAACGCCATCACTTTATTGATGACCTACGATGTGGCTTTAGGGGCGGCAGGCATGCAGCCAGCATTGGCGCAGCTATGCAATAAAGCGGAGCAATCGGTGCGCGATGGCTACAATATTATCATCCTCACCGATAGCCAAATGTCAAAAACGCAAATAGCAATCCCAGCATTGTTGGCTTGCTCTGCGGTGCATCAGCATTTGGTTAAAACGGGCTTGCGCACCAATACTGGCTTGGTTATTTCGACTGGCTCGGCGCGCGAAGTGCATCATTTTGCTTTGCTGGCAGGTTACGGCGCAGAGGCGGTGCATCCTTGGCTAGCGTATAAAACTATCGCGAGCATGACTGACAAACCTGAAGAGGCGAACAAAAAGTTCGTTAAGGCCATTGGCAAAGGCTTGTATAAAGTCATGTCAAAAATGGGTATTTCTACCTATCAGTCGTATTGCGGCGCGCAAATTTTTGAGGCGATTGGCTTAAATTCTGCGTTTATTAATGCCTATTTCACAGGCACCACCACGCAGATTGAAGGTATTGGTTTGAGCGAAGTGGCAGAAGAAGCGCTGCGTTTGCATAATATGGCCTTCGGCAACGACCCTGTATTAGCACGTCAACTGGATGCTGGCGGCGAATACGCTTTTCGCGTGCGTGGTGAAGAGCATATGTGGACACCAGACTCAATTGCAAAATTACAAAATGCTACACGCACCAATCAATACAGCACTTATAAAGAATACGCTAAGTTAATCAACGACCAAACGCGCCGCCACATGACGCTACGCGGGTTGTTTGAGATTAAGCCAGCCAACGCGGCAATTGATATTAGCTTGGTTGAGCCAGCCAAAGAAATTGTGAAACGCTTTGCCACAGGCGCAATGTCGCTAGGCTCAATTTCTACCGAAGCGCACGCAACATTAGCCATCGCCATGAACCGCATCGGCGGAAAATCCAACACAGGTGATGGCGGTGAAGATTCGAAACGTTTTATTCCTGTGTCAACCGATACCACCATGGCCAAGGTGATTGGGCACGATGTAGTAGAAAGCAATATTAATTTACTGGCGGGCGACTCGATGCGCTCGCGTATTAAGCAAGTGGCTTCTGGCCGCTTTGGCGTGACTGCCGATTATTTGGCCTCTGCCGATCAAATTCAAATCAAAATGGCACAAGGCGCA
>JANOWA010000086.1:0-4667 GCA_031417675.1 Methylotenera sp. | reverse complement strand
CCGAAACGCCGCCAAAAATCATGTAATAAAACATCATCATGACCGCAATCGCCGCAAAGCCCCACAACGTAGAATGCACGCCGCGCTTGATGTTATCCGCGCCCATGCTGGGGCCAACAGTACGTTCTTCGATAATTTCCATGGGTGCCGCTAGCGCACCAGCGCGTAATAGCAAGGCAACATCGGTTGCCTCTTGCGCGTTATCCATGCCAGAAATTTGCACATGGCCGCCGCCAATTTCCTCGTTAATGACGGGTGCAGTAATCACTTCGGTGCTGCCTTTTTCAATCAGCAAAATCGCCATGCGTTTGCCCACGTTATCGCGCGTCACGTTTTTAAAGATGCCAGCACCACGGCCATCTAACGTCACATTGACCACGCTACGGCCATTGCGCTGATCCACACCTGGCCCAGCGTCAGTAATGCGGTCACCTGTTAACACGACGCTTTTTTTAACTAAAATAGGCTGGCCATCACGATTTTTGTACAACTCATCGCCAAACGGCACTTTACCTTTAGTGGCCGCATCTAGCGTTTCAAAATCTTTTTTATCTTCATCCACCATGCGAATTTCTAGCGTTGCGGTGCGGCCTAACAGCTCTTTGGCGCGCGCTGTATCTTGCACGCCTGGCAATTGCACCACTATACGATCAAAGCCTTGTTGTTGCACGATAGGCTCGGCTACGCCAAGCTCGTTAATGCGGTTATGCAGGGTTTGCAAGTTTTGTTTAAGCGCAAATTCTTGAATTTTCTTTTTGGTCGCTTCGCCAATGCTGGCGGTTAATAACTGCTCTTTACCGTTTGCAGAGCTGTTGTAAGTTAAATCGGGATAATCTTTTTTCAGCACCGTCAACGCTTTGTCGAGATCAGCTGCGCTTTCAAATTTCAGTTCGACCGATTGGTTGTTGCGGCTAATGCCAAAGTAATTCACTTTTTCGCGGCGCAAACTGGTGCGAAAATCGCCAACGCTGCTTTCAGCGGCTTTATCCAGCGCAGCTTTCATATCTACTTGTAGCAAAAAGTGTACGCCACCACGTAAATCTAAACCCAAATACATGGGTTTTGCGCCAATTGCCAGCAACCAATTAGGTGTTTGCGAAAGCAAATTAAGCGCAATTGAGTAATCTTTACCCAAATTGGCGATGAGTTTATCTTTGGCTTTTAATTGGTCGTCGGTGTTATCAAAGCGCACTTTTACGCCGCTTGCATCTAAATATAAGCCGTTATATTTAATGTCTGCTAACTTCAATGTGGCTTCTACTTGCTTCAGCAAAGCGGGGTCGGCCTTAATAGTGGCTTTGCTGGCGCTAATTTGCACCGCTGGCGATTCGCCATAAAAATTGGGAATGGTATAAAGCAGGCCAATTAAAATGACAATGGCAACAAGCATGTATTTCCAAGTAGGGTAACGGTTCATAGCGTGGCTTTAATATTGAAGTGCTTAGATTGATTTACTTAAATTGATTTAATTGTGCCTGGTGGTAGCATAGTTTGCACGGTGTGTTTTTGCACGTTGACGACTGTATTCGCAGCAATTTCAATGCTAACAAAGTTATCGCCCACTTTGATTACTTTGCCAATCACACCGCCCGCAGTGGCCACTTCATCACCTGCTTTTAGCGCTTCGATCATGGTTTTTTGCGTTTTGGCAGCCTTCATTTGCGGACGAATGAGCATAAAATAGAATAAGGCAAAAATAAAAATAATGGGCAAAAAGCTCATTAAATCACCACTTGGCGCGGCTGGTGCGGCGTATGCGTTACTTATTATTAAATTGCTAAACATGATAATGGCTTTCAAAAAAATGGACTTCTGATTAAGGCAAGATTTTAACACAGACTTGGCACAATTATAGTTGCGCACGTTTTGCAACAAATTCAGTTTTAAAATTCTCAAAATTGCCCGCCTCAATCGCGTCGCGCATGCCTTGCATCAGCACTTGGTAATAATGCAAATTATGAATGGTATTGAGGCGCGCGCCTAAAATCTCGCCCACTTTATGCAAATGGTGCAAATACGCGCGGGTGAAATTTTGGCAGGTGTAGCAAGTGCAATCGCTATCTAGCGGTTTTAAATCTTGCTTATAACCCGCATTTTTAATTTTAATATCACCATATTGCGTAAACAGCCAGCCGTTGCGCGCGTTGCGGGTGGGCATTACGCAATCGAACATATCAATGCCTGCACTCACAGCATCGACTAAGTCTTCTGGCGTGCCGACACCCATTAAATAGCGCGGTTTGTTTGGTGGCATTTTTGGTGCTGTGTGGGCAAGAATGCGCAACATATCTTCTTTGGGTTCGCCCACAGAAAGCCCACCAATCGCAAAACCGTCAAAATCAATATCTACTAAACCTGCGAGTGAAGTATCGCGCAAATCCTCATACATGCCGCCTTGAATAATGCCAAAAAGCGCATTTTTATTGCCAGCATGTGCATCTTTACTGCGCTTTGCCCAACGCAAACTTAATTGCATGGAATCGCTGGCTTCCTTGACTGTGGCTGGGAAGGGCGTGCATTCGTCAAAAATCATCACAATATCGCTGTTTAACACTTTTTGAATGCGCATTGATTCTTCAGGCGTTAAAAAGCAGGTATCGCCATTAATTGGGCTTTGAAACTTGACGCCTTCCTCACTAATTTTGCGCATCGCACCCAAGCTAAATACCTGAAACCCGCCAGAATCAGTCAGTATCGGGCCGTCCCAGCCCATAAATTGGTGCAAGCCGCCGTGCGCGGCAATCACTTCTAGCCCGGGGCGCAGCCATAAGTGAAACGTATTACCCAGCACAATATGCGCGTTAATTTCTTTAAGCTCAAGCGGTGACATCGCTTTTACCGTGCCATAGGTGCCAACAGGCATAAATGCTGGGGTTTGCACATCGCCATGTGCTAGGTGAACAATGCCTCTGCGAGCAAGACCATCGGTTTTGTGAAGGGTAAATTTCATAACAATTTCTTAGTGATGATTGACTGGAATCTTAAGAAAGCCGCCATTTTAGCGGTTTCTCATTATTTATGACGAATTAATCTGGTTGACAAACACGATATAATATATAAAATACGAATCATTCTCATTTATATTAAGGGTTGTTTCGTGAAAAACACGGTGATAAAAAATTATTTAAATAAAAAGCGTTCTAACTTAAACATCAATCAACTCAGTTTGGCAGTGGCGTTTGCGCTGTTTGCAGGCAATGTAGCGGCGGCAACTATCGAGGAGAAAATTGAATTATTGCAACAAGAAATTGAATCGCTAAAAGATCAAGTAGAGAGCAAGCAGGCTGGAAATAAAGCCAGTGGTGCACAAAGTTTGATGCAAAATACTACCCTTGGCGGCTATGGCGAGTTACATTACAACAACTTTCAAGGTGGTGCAAAAGCTAAAGATGAGATTGATTTTCATCGTTTTGTGTTTTTTACTGGGCACCGATTTAACGATTGGATCAGCTTTAAATCAGAGCTGGAGTTAGAACATTCCAACACCGAAAATGGCGGCGCGGTAGAGCTGGAGCAAGCCTATTTAGATTTTAATTTTAGCGATAAATTAAACGCAAAAGCGGGTATATTTTTAATGCCGTTAGGCTTTATTAACGAAACGCACGAGCCGCCGACATTTTATGGCGTAGAGCGTAACTTTATTGAAACGCGCATTATACCGAGCACTTGGTGGGAGGCTGGCGCGGCCTTGTACGGCGAAGTTGCACCAGGTTGGAAATATCAAGCAGGTTTAACCTCTAGCTTGGATGGTGCTAAGTTTGAAGATTTTGCCACAAAAGGCATCCGCGAAGGGCGGCGCAATGTGTCTGAAGCGCCCGCAGAAAATATCGCATTTGCAGGGCGCTTAGACTACACGGGTCAACCAGGTTTAACTGCGGGCGTTAGCTTATTTACTGGTAAAACGGGGCAAGATAATGAAGCATTAAATGGTGCGGATGCTCGTTTAACCTTGTGGGATGCACATGTGCGCTACAACAAAGATAAATTTGATTTGCGTGCGTTATATGCACAAGGCCATTTAAGCGATGCAGCCGCGTTGAATGCAGCTTTTGGCTTAGAAACGGCAGAGCGCTTTTATGGCTATTACATAGAGGCGGCTTATCATGTTTGGCAGCAGGGTGACCAAGATTTTGCGCCATTTATTCGTTTTGAGAAATGGGACACACAAGCCTCAATGCCAGCAGGAACGGCGCGTGGCGTGGGTAGCAAAAATCATGTAATCACAGCTGGCGCAAATTATTGGCCGCATCCACGGGTGGTGTTTAAAGCCGATTATCAAAAGTTTGATGAAGATGATGGCGACAAAGGCGATAAACGCTTTAATTTAGGCTTAGGCTATATGTTTTAGCTTATAGGTTTAATTAGGATTTACTTGAGAATTTTTATTAAAAAAAATCTGCAATGGATAGGGCTAGGCTTAGTGTTGGCATTAACAAGCCCTATTGCAATAAAAGCAGAAACTTACCTATCATCACAGCAGTTTGTGGATGGTGCTTTTGGCGTGAATGTAGCCAAACTAGAAACCTTGTGGATGACCAAAGAAGTCGCGCAACAAGCGGATAAAATTTTAGGTCATGCGCCAAAACAGTTGCGCCTGCGATATTGGAAAAATGGCCTGCAAACCGCATAGATATTGGATGAGATAGGAAAGGAAGAGCCAATTACGG
>JANOWA010000085.1:0-2788 GCA_031417675.1 Methylotenera sp. | reverse complement strand
GGAACGATGTACCATTGCTGCGAAAACTGGGCGACAGATCAGCCTCGCTAAATTCTTGCGCCATCGTTTTGCGTGTTCTTAATAAATGATGCGCACTTTTGTTTAAGCTTTCACCCGTGCTTAGTACACTACCAAACCATTCTGAATTTGAGAGCTTATCGCAGCCCGCTAAAACTATCGCGCCTACACCAGCAGTTAAGCGTCTAAAAAATTTCCTTCTATCGGTTTGATGCGCCATGTTTATTCTCCTTCTTTGTGAGAAGAATTTTTTTGAGTTTCGATTTTATATTGCCCTGTAATCATCGATCGTAAATTATTCCAAACGCCAGTAATGATTACCTCAAACACATGAATAAATACAAACGCCACCAGCAGCCAAGCCACAATAAAGTGAATCGTGCGTGCGGTTTGACGCCCGCCAAATAAATCGACCCAGCCAGGAATAAGCGAATTTAAAAATGGTGACATGGCCCAGCCCATTAAAATAATGAGTGGCAATAAGATAAAAATCACACTTAAATAGGCTATTTTTTGTAGCACGTTGTAGGGAATTGCTGCCTCGCCGCTGGCATGTTTAAAGCGCGCATGGTCTTTAATCGATTGCCAAATGCTGGCGCGATCTGTTTTGGTGGTTAAAAGGTCACGCTGAACATGTTTGCTTAACAGTGAATAGGTCACATAAACAATACCGTTAATCACAAATAGCCACGCAAAGAATAAATGCCAGCGCCGCGCCATTGATAACCACTGCGAACTTGGAATCGTCATCCAACTAGGGAAGCCACGTTGCAGCACCCTGCCATCAGCGCCTTGGGAGGCGCCAAATACGCCCGTTGTATTGAATTTGTGGCCGAAAATAGTGGTAAACCCGATTAATTGTCCCGTGTTAATTTGCACCGCATTCATTTCGAGTATTGGTGCTTGGCCGTTATAAGAAGACTTACCAATATTAAGCGCGGCGTGGGCATTAAAGATATTCAGGCCACTCATTAGCAGCACAATAAAGCAGACAACGTTTATCCAATGCATGATGCGAATAGGCAATTTGTGGCGATAGATAAAATAGGCCGAATGTGCTAGTTGGTTTTTAGTAGACATTTTATTCCCCATTTAATCAAATAATACTAAGTAATATTAATCCTTTTTTTGCGCTTAGTGTAATTGATGCAGCTCTAAATCGCGCAATTTTGGCGCTAATTTTGCGGTGATGCCAACGACGCCAAGCGTTATCAGCCCGCCAAAAATCACCGAAGGTATTAAGCCCATTAATTTGGCCGCAACACCCGATTCAAACGCGCCAAGCTCATTAGACGAGCCAATAAAGATGCCGTTAATGGCCGATACGCGGCCGCGCATAGCATCGGGCGTGGCTAATTGTAGAATAGTTTGCCGCATCACCACCGATACGCCGTCGCATGCGCCAGACAGCATTAACAAACCGCCCGCAACCCAGAAAGAGGTAACAAGCCCAAACCCTATAATGCACAGGCCAAAGCCAGCCACCGCGCCTAATAACCAACGGCCAGCATGCAAATTGATTGGTTGGCGCGTCAGCCACAGGCCAGTAAAGATGGCGCCAATGGCGGGGCAAGCACGCAAAATACCCAAGCCTTGCGGGCCAATATGGTAAATATCTTGCACAAACGCGGGCAGCATCGCCACTGCGCCACCAAACAACACCGCAAACATATCTAGCGACAACGCACCGAGTACTATTTGGTGATTCCAAACAAAACGTAAGCCTTGGCCAATACTGGTAAAAATGGGTGAAGGCAAGGCTTTTGGCGGTTCTTTTATGTTAATCGATAGCATGGCAACGGCCGCGCTGGCACACAACAAAATGGCCATTGAATATGCGGTGGTTTTGCTGCCAAAGCCAACCAAAAACCCACCAATCGCAGGGCCTAAAATCAAGCCAGCTTGAAACACGCTGCTGCCAATACCCGCGGCGCGGGCAAAATCTTCGCGCGGTATAATAATCGCAAATAAACTGCTGTGACTCGGCGCAATAAACGCGCGGCCAAAGCCAGTAAACGCAAAGGCGCTATAAATCCATAGCGTGCTATTGCTTAACCAGCCTGCTGCAATGGCCAGTAATGTAATGGCGCTAGCACCCAACATACAAGCAGCCAGCGCGCCAAAAAATCGGCGTGAGCAATGATGATCAACCGCGTAACCTGCAAACAAAGCCGTAGCAAAATAGGGAATCACCTCCACCAAACCGATTAGGCCAAGTGACAAGGTATCGTGCGTAATTTCATAAATATGCCAGCCAACCGCCACCGCCATAATTTGGTAAGCCAGCACGATGAGTACGCGAAAACTTAATAATTTAAGAAAAGCATATTGATGAATGGTAAAAATTTGACTATTAAATGGACGCATGATGCATTATAAATTGTAAGCGAGCGTAGAAGCTTAGCAACAGCTATAAAATATTTGCAGTAAAATGTGATTGTTAGTGCGGTGAATAAGGCAGTAAGCAGGATATTGCGAATGAACGCGTAATCGCTTGCTGATGAGTCGTCGTTGACCTAGTGCGATTCTGCCGATATAGATTAGGCGCACTAACCTTTTTGGCATTATTCAGTCTTATTTTGGCACTCGCCACAAATACCAACTAGCCACCGTGCGGTGCGGCGACCATGCTTGACCAATATCCGCCATTTGCTTAGGCTTGGGCGCAATTGCTAGTTTTTTAAGGCGTTTATAGCCTTCTACCACGCCAAAATCCGTCGCTGGCATAATATCCATGCGGCCTAGCGTAAACATTAGCATCATTTCTACT
>JANOWA010000084.1:0-5216 GCA_031417675.1 Methylotenera sp. | reverse complement strand
GCTGCCATGTTGGCAAATGGCTCACCTACATTCCATACGCGCGGCGAATTATGCGGGTTTAAATTGCTAAACACGCGCAAAATCCGCTCACCATGGGTGGGTTTTGAGGGGAAAGCGTCAGCATGTAAACGCCTGTCGTCCTTACGCCAGCTGGTGTTGCGGCCAGCCGCCTCAACGCAGCGCAAGCTCGTATTAGCGGGCTTTGCGTGCGGCATATAGCTTGGCAATAAGTGCGTGATTAGACTCGTCGCGCTGTGCGAATAACGTTCAATCAGCGCCGACATTGCAGCCAGTTCTTCTGCGTTGCCTTTTGCGCCTTTGATTACGCGCTCATTACCACGCAGATAAATATTTTTCGATTTTCCATCTGACCAATCGGGCAATAAAAACCGCGTTTCATTTGGCGCAAGCTCAAAACCTAAATTGGGTAAAAATAAAATACCACCATGTTCTAAATGGCTTAAATACTCGCGCTGCGCGTCTGTATTGGCTTGCGGTGCAAAGCTGTTAAAAGGTAGTTCTAGAATTGGATTGGTTTTAAGCATTATTAGAAATTTTGCTGTTGCGTACAGAATTGGCCTCAAAAGTAATGTTGGTCGCATCCGTCATTTGTATATCAAACAATTGCTGTGGCCTTTCTTTCTCTGCAATATCGCCAAACAGCGGGTCTTCATCACTTTTTTCTGCTTGTGTTAAGCCTTTAAAATCGTATAAATCAAAGTCAGCAAGGTGAGAAGGCTCTACGTTGCCGATGGCGCGAAAAATATTGTTAATGCGGCCAGGTTGCTCCAGCTCCCATGCTTGCAACATGGCTTTGATATTTTGACGCTGCATATTGGGCTGGCTGCCGCATAAATCGCATGGGATTATAGGAAAAGCCATCGCCTTCGCGTAGCTGGCAATGTCTTTCTCGGCACAATAAGCCAGTGGGCGAATCACCACATTTTGTTTATCATTGGTGGCCAATTTTGGTGGCATGGCTTTAAGCTTTGCGCCAAAAAATAGGTTCAAAAACAGCGTTTCTACAATATCGTCACGGTGATGCCCAAGCGCGATTTTATTGGCGCCTAGCTGTTTTGCCGTGGTATAAATAATGCCGCGTCGCAGGCGGCTGCATAAGCTACAAGTGGTTGCGCCTTCAGGAATTTTCTCTTTCACCACCGAATAAGTATCAGCTTCTACAATGCGGTAATCTACACCCAAACTTTTAAAATACTCGGGCAAAATATGTTCGGGGAAATTCGGCTGTTTTTGGTCTAAGTTCATCGCAATGAGCTTAAAATCAATTGGTGCACGCTCTTGCAAGGCCAGCAACATCATCAGCATGGTGTAGCTATCTTTACCGCCGCTCATGCAAACCAAAACGGTGTCACCATCCGCTATCATGTTGTAATCGCCAATAGCTTTGCCCGTAGCCGATATTAAGCTATTGCGCAGCTTGATGAAGTTGTTGGAATGGTTGTCAGGTAAGTGTTTAATCATCATTAATTTATAAGTTAAGAGAGCGTCCACCATCTACCGCCAGCACATGGCCAGTGATAAACGGTGCATCGGCGATTAAAAATTTCACCGCTTTGGCAATATCGCTGGCCTCGCCGACGCGTTTTAGCAGGGTTTGCGAGATCACCCGTTGGCGATACACTTCGTCAAACTGCGGGTTGTTTTCTGGCCATTGCACGGGGCCGGGAGCCACTGCATTCACGCGTACTTCAGGCGAAAGCTCATGCGCCAGCGATTTGGTTAGCGTGACCAAACCTGCTTTGGCCACGCTGTAAACCACATAGCCTTTTTTCGGACGTTCAATATGCATATCGGTGATATTCACAATGCAGCCGTGATTTTTGCGTAGCTCTGCCGCTGCGGCTTGCGTTAAAAACATCGGTGCTTTTAGGTTGCTGCCCATTAAGTCTTGCCAGTTTTCTTCGTCAATTTTACCAATTTCGGTAGCGTAATAACTGCTGGCATTGTTAATCAGCACATCTAAACGTCCAAATTGTTTGATTGTTTCATTCACCAAGCTGGGTAATACCACAAGATTAAGCAAATCGCCCTGAATAATTGCCACAGAATTAGCGCGCTGTAAATTCAATCCGGCCTGTAAGGCGCGCGCTTCAGTTTGCGATTTATTATAGTGAATCATTAGATTAGCGCCGTGCGCGTGCAGCTCGCGACAAATGGCCGCGCCAACGCGTTTTGCGCCACCTGTTATAAGCACTACTTTATTTTCTAACGTTGAATTCAATTTTTACTCACTTTGATTTGACAATATTATAATAGCGAATGGCCACACTACCTATTCCATCTGCAGTGCAGCTTGCACTTAGCCAACAATTGGCCGATTTAATTCAACAAAAAATTAAAAATAACAAAGGTTGCATTTCATTTGCCGAGTTTATGCACATGGCGCTTTACACGCCTGGTTTGGGTTATTACAGCGGCGGTGCTACTAAGTTTGGCATGGCGGGTGATTTTGTCACCGCGCCTGAAATTTCGCCTATTTTTGCACAAACATTGGCTAATCAAGCCTTGCAAGTATTGACCGAAACCAAAGGTAATATTTTAGAGTTAGGCGCAGGCACAGGTAAATTAGCAGCCGATTTATTGTTGGAATTGCAAGTTTTAGAAAACCTGCCAACGCAATATTTTATACTAGAAGTAAGTGACCACTTACGCCAAATTCAGCGCGAAACCTGCGAGAAAAAATTACCACTCGCTATTTTTAAGAAAATTATTTGGTTACAAACTCTGCCCGAAAAACATAGCGGTTTAATTATCGCCAACGAAGTATTAGACGCAATTCCCGCACATATTGTGCATAAAACGACCGACGGTTGGCGCGAACGCGGCGTGAGTTTTCAAAAAAAATTAGATGAAGAATTTGAATTTATTTGGCAAGATGCCGCTTTAACGCAGCCAAACTTAGCCGAGCATTTACCCAAAAATTTGCCTGTTGGCTACATCACAGAAGTTAACCCAGCCGCCGCTGCCTTGGTGCGCAGCTTGTGTGAAATGCTAGAAACGGGCGCGATTTTGCTCATTGATTACGGTTTTAGCGCGGCTGAATATTACCACCCGCAGCGAAACCAAGGCACGCTGATGTGTCATTATCGACAATTGGCGCACGATAATCCGCTCATCAATGTTGGCTTGCAAGACATCACCGCGCATGTCAATTTTACGCAAATTGCACATGTCTGCGAGCCAACATCCATGCGGGTTGCAGGCTATGTATCGCAAGCACAGTTTTTAATCAATTGCGGAATTTTGACTATTTTGCAACAGTTTCCTCCGCAAGACGATAGCTATATAAAGCTGGCCGCCGCCGCGCAAAAGCTATTATCCCCAGCCGAAATGGGCGATTTTTTTAAGGTAATTTGCTTTACTAAAAATATTGATAAGCCATTAATAGGTTTTGTGCAAGGCGATAAATCGCATGTGTTATGAATCCTCTCTCCCTGTTAGGGAGAGAGTTAGAGAGAGGGTAATTTGAGTCTTTTACCAAATGCCAAAACTTTACGCACAAACCAAACAGATGCCGAAAAGGCGCTTTGGTATTACTTGCGCGCGCATCGGTTTTTTGGCTTAAAATTTAAACGACAAAAACCGATTGGCTCATATATCGTTGATTTTGTGTGCTTAGAGCAAAAATTGATTATTGAGTTGGATGGCGGCCAACATGTAGAGCAAGTAGAAGCCGACGAAAAACGTACAAGATTTCTAGAAAGTGAAGGTTATAAGGTTTTACGGTTTTGGAATAACCAAGTTTTGCATGAAATGGAAGGTGTATTAGAAGCAATCCGCACACAAATCACCCTCTCCCCAACCCCTCTCCCGTAAACGGGCGAGGGGGCAGTTACTCTTTCTAGCCCTTTCCCACAAGCGGGAGAGAGTTAGATTATTCTAATTCAAAACGCGACTAATTCAACTGTAATCCTCTCTCCCTTGCAGGGAGAGAGTTAGAGAGAGGGTAAAGGTTTCGCGTATAATTGCGACCATGACAGAAAATAATGATGTAGAAGATTTCCAAAATGAACATAAGCACCGCCGCATTCGCAGCTTTGTGCTGCGTCAAGGCCGTGTAACCAAAGGCCAAGCCAATGCATTAGAAACGCAATGGCCACAGTATGGCGTGGAATATGGCTTGCAGAGCATCGATTTAAACGCGCTTTTTGGCAGAAAAGATAGTCAAAAAATACTCGAAATCGGCTTTGGCATGGGCGAAACCACCGCCAAAATCGCGCAAACTTTGCCCGATTGCGATTTTTTAGCGGCCGAGGTGCATACGCCAGGTGTTGGCGCTTTATTGAAGTTAATTGAGGAGTTAGCGCTTACTAACATCCGCATTATTCAGCACGATGTGGTGGAAGTTTTGCAGAATATGATTACGGATGCCGGTTTGGATGGCGTGCATATTTTCTTCCCCGATCCGTGGCATAAAAAGCGCCATCATAAACGCCGTTTGATTCAAGCTGAGTTTGTAAAATTACTTTGTAGCAAGCTTAAAATGGGCGGCTATTTGCATGTGGCGACTGACTGGCAGGAGTATGCAGAGTGGGTTTTAGAGGTGCTGAATGCAGAGGATCAGCTTAAAAATATTGCACAAGATTACGCTGAAAAACCAAGTTACCGCCCGCTGACTAAATTTGAAAACAGGGGTATAAAGTTAGGGCATGGTGTTTGGGATATGGTTTTTATCCGAAAATAACCATGCACCAATAATTTTTTCAGCTTCTTCTACGCCCAATTTTTTAGAACTTGAAAACAGTTGCACGCTGACATTTTCGCCCCAAGTTGCCAACAACTCTTTACGTGTTTTGGCAAGCGTTAAGCCCGCTTCTCCGCGCGATAATTTATCTGATTTTGTCAGCAATACATGCACAGGCTTGCCGCTTGGGCAAAACCAATCTAACATTTGGCGGTCTAGCGGTTGCAGCGGG
Organism: Methylotenera sp.; assembly: GCA_031417675.1. Classification (GTDB taxonomy): domain Bacteria; phylum Pseudomonadota; class Gammaproteobacteria; order Burkholderiales; family Methylophilaceae; genus Methylotenera_A. The sequence goes on along the minus strand of JANOWA010000084.1, from coordinate 279 downwards.
TGGCGGCTATCCATCACCAAAACCAAGCCGCCCAAGCTGGTGCGCTCACTTAAATAGCGCGCCAGCACGCTTTGCCAGTGCGCGCGCATGGCTTCTGGCACTTTGGCATAACCGTAGCCTGGCAAATCGACTAAGTGTTTGTCATCACCCAGCGTTAAAATGTTAATGAGCTGCGTGCGGCATGGTTGCTTACTAACATAAGCTAGCCGATTATGATTTGCCAGCGTGTTTTATGCGCTTGATTTACCTGCGTTAGAGCGGCCTGCAAAGGCCACTTCA
>JANOWA010000083.1:0-3374 GCA_031417675.1 Methylotenera sp. | reverse complement strand
TGGCCCAACCTCTGTCACCACACCAAAAAATGGCAATAATGTGTTGTATCACGCGTTTGTGGAGGCTGGCGTGCAAGCAGGTTATCGGCGTACCGATGACTTGAATGGCTACAGCCAAGAGGGTTTTGGGGCGATGGACAGAACGACTACGCCCAACGGTCGCCGCAGCAGCACGGCGCGTGGCTATTTAGACATGGCGCGTGCGCGCCAAAACCTCACAATCGCCACGCATGCCTTAACTGACCGTATATTATTTGCAGGCAGGCGCGCTGCAGGTGTAGCTTATTTGCAAGGCAGTCAGCCGCAACAAGCCTATGCGCGGCGCGAGGTTTTATTGTGTGCTGGCGCAATTGCCTCACCGCAGATTTTGCAGCGCTCTGGCGTTGGCGCGGCGGCATTATTACGCCAATTAGATATTCCACTGGTACAGGATTTGCCAGGCGTAGGCGCGAATTTACAAGATCACATGGAAATTTATCAGCAATATGAATGTAAGCAGCCCGTTTCGATTGCGCAATCGCTTAAGCTGCATAATCAAGCCTTAATTGGCGCAGAATGGTTGTTTCTCGGCACGGGAATTGGTGCGAGCAATCAGTTTGAAGCGGGCGGTTTTATTCGCAGTGACGATGGTTTTGCGTGGCCGAATATTCAATATCACTTTTTGCCGATTGCGGTCAATTACAACGGCAGCAACCCGATTAAAGTACATAGTTTTCAAGCACATATGGGGTCTATGCGCTCCAATAGTCGCGGACGTGTGCAGCTAAAAACTAAAAATCCGCACGATCATCCCAGTATTTTATTTAATTATATGTCGCATGAAGAAGATTGGCGCGAGTTTCGTGCGGGTGTTCGCATTACGCGCGAGATTATGCAACAGCAAGCGCTTGCACCGTATTTAGGTCGTGAAATATCCCCTAGTATTAGCGTGCAAACAGACGCTGAAATTGATGCGTTTGTGCGTGCGCATGGCGAGACTTCGTATCATCCATCGTGCAGTTGCGCGATGGGTTACGACGACATGTCAGTCGTCGATAAAGATGGCAAGGTGCATGGTTTAGAAGGCTTGCGCGTGATTGATGCCTCGATTATGCCGCGCATAATCACAGGTAATTTAAACGCGCCAACCATTATGATGGCCGAAAAATTGGCCGATGTGATTCGTGGCCGCACGCCTTTGCCAGCGGTGCAAGTGCCCGTATATCTTCATCATCAGCATGTGCATCAAAAAAGTTAATGTTTTCAGTTACAAACTCAATCGCACTTATTGAATTACTCGGCGTACTCGCGTTTGCATTTACCGGCATTATCGAGGCGCGCAAAAAAGGCATGGATTTAATCGGCGTTTATACGGTGAGCATGATTGCAGCGTTTGGCGGCGGTACTATTAGAGATTTGTTAATCGGAAATTATCCGCTCTATTGGATTACGCATTCTGGCTACGCCTTACTTTTATTGGGCTTTGCAGTCGCTTACAGCTTAATTGGCGCAGCATTTTACGATAATAAAAAATTACACAAAGCATTTGAAATATTTGATAAGCTTGGGCTTGGCTTATTTGCCACCGTGGGCGCCAGTATTGCCTTGCAGGCAGGTTGCGATTTTTATATTAGTTTATTATTGGGCGTGGTGACCGCAGTTTTTGGCGGCATATTTCGCGATATTGTGTGCAACGAAATTCCACATGTATTTCGTCGAAACGAGTTATACGCGACGTGTGCATTGGTCGGCAGTTTTGTGTTTTTAATCAGCTTAAAGCTTGGGCTAGGTACGCTAGCAGCCATGCTGGCTGGCGTGTTGGCGACCGTGCTGCTTAGATTGCTTGCAGTGCAATATAAAATCAGGTTGCCATTTTAACGACTTCTTTGTGCTTAAATAAAACCACTGCCAGCACAACAATCACCACTAATTGCTGCCAAAACAAGCTCTGGCTTGAGGTATGACTCACCACAAAGCCTGCCACAAATGGCCCAGCGGCCGAAAGGCAGGTATAGACTATCGACACTTGGCGTACTTTGTTGGTAAGCGCCGCGCCTGTGCCGTGTTGCGCCGCCCAAATCATGCCTAGCGTGAGCAAGCCCGCCGTGATGCCGCCAAGCAGAAACACCGCCATTGCCAGCGCGGTTAAATTCGCAGCAAAAGCCACCGCGACGGCGATAACACCAATCAGCGCACATAATTTAGCCGTCCACAGCACACCTTTGTGGTCAGCCAGCCATCCTACAGGAAATTGACACAGCATTGCGCCAATGCCAAATAGCGTGAATAACCAAGCCGCTGCGGTACTCGCCAAGCCAATATCGGCGCTATAAACAGGCAATAGTGCTACTAGGCCGCCTTCCATCCAACCGCCCAAGCCTGCGATTAAGCCGCCAAAACCAAGCCATAAAATTAAGTTGTAATGGCGGTTAATAGGCTGCTCACCCATAGCGTTTTTATCGACCGCAGGCAGACTATCTGCGACAAATAAAAGTGGGATAGCCAGTATTAATATCATCGCGCCAGCCCAGAATGCGCTTGGTTTTGTGGCACCCACAGCCACAATAATTAACGGCCCAATAATCGATGCTAAACCGATTAAAGTTTCGTGAATGCCGACGACACGTCCACGCGCATGCTCGGGTGCTAATCGATACAGCCAAGTTTCATTGGCAATCCAACGCAAGCCCATGCCAAAGCCAATAGCGGCGGAGGGTAGCGTCCACCAATGCCAATTTAACATTGGCATTAAAATAAAGCTGATGGCGCTTAAAATTAGGCCAAGAATAACCGTGCTGCGATAACCAAATTGACGCGTAAGTTTGCCTGCAACTAACAAGCCAAACAGCATGCCTAGCCAAAAAGCCGAACTGGTAGTACCGATAAAATCAGGCGTGGCTTTTTTGGCCTCTAATGCAATGGGCAATAGCGTGATAGCAAGGCCAAACTGGCCGATTTGCGCCAGCGTAGAAACCGCGTTAAGCGCGACAATGCTGCCCGTATTGTTTTGAGTGGCCAAGCCGATTATTTCATCGTCGGCATCACAAACTCTGAGCCGATGCTTTTGCTTGCAGCAGGCCAGCGTGAAGTGGTGGTTTTTAGCCGCGTATAGAAGCGAATGCCTTCTTCGCCGTAAATGTGGTGATCGCCAAATAGCGAGCGTTTCCAGCCGCCAAAGCTGTGGAAGGCAATAGGCACGGGGATGGCGACGTTAACGCCGACCATGCCGACTTGCACGCGTGCGGTGAATTCGCGCGCTGCTTCGCCATCGCGGGTGAATATCGCCGTGCCATTGCCAAATTCGTGATCGTTCACCAATTGCAGCGCTTCTTCAAAGTTTTTGGCGCGAATCACGCATAATACGGGGCCAAAAATTTCTTCTTTGTAAATACGCA
>JANOWA010000082.1:0-4111 GCA_031417675.1 Methylotenera sp. | reverse complement strand
GCGAGAAAGATAGCGGCTGTACGCCGCTGGGTACGCATATCATTCGCGCTAAGATTGGTGCGGGTGCTGCGCCAAATGCGGTGTTTGTTGGGCGTAGAGCAACAGGCGAAATTTGCACGCCAGAATTAATGGCGCAGTTTCCCAATCGTGATTGGATTTTAACGCGTATTTTGTGGTTAAGCGGTACGGAGCTTGGCTTTAACCGCCTTGGTAATGTAGATACCATGCAGCGTTATATCTATATTCACGGCACGCCTGATAGTACCGATATAAGCAAAATAGGCTCGCATGGCTGTATTCGCATGCGTAATGCGGATGTGATTGCGCTGTTTGATTTGGTTGATACGGGTACGCCAGTTTCCATTTTAGAATAGCTTGTTATGTCACATCGCTCTTGGCGCAGCCCCTCTCCCACGCTGTCGCGCACCCTCTCCCGCTTACGGGCGAGGGTTGTGAAAAATTGAGTTGGCCAGTTGCCCCTCGCCCGCAAGCGGGAGAGGGGTTGGGGAGAGGGGCGATATTAAGCAGTTTTAACACGCCAGTTGACTCTGAAAATGAAGCGCTAAGAAAGGTTTGAGTTGTTCCTAATTAAAAAATTATCAGGCTTCGCTACCGTCATTTTTGGCGTGCTTTTACTGACATTTTTGCTGATTCATGCTGTGCCTGGCGACCCAGTCGATGTGATGTTGGGTGAATCGGCTAGCGTGGCAGATAAAGATGCGCTGCGTGCCGATTTGGGCTTAAATCAGCCTTTATTTGCGCAGTTTGGCAGTTATTTAAGCAAGCTTTCGCATGGCGATTTTGGTTACTCTATTCACACCAAAACCCCCATTATTGAGATGATTCAATCACGTTACCCTGCCACTTTAAAGCTGGCACTATTGTCATTATTAATCGGTTTAAGCATTGGCGTGCCGCTAGGGCTATGGGCTGCGCTTAAGGCTGGGCATTGGCAAGATATGATGGTGACCATTATTAGCGTGCGTTTTTCTGCCATGCCTGCGTTTTGGCTGGGTCCGATATTGATGCTGATTTTTGCAGTTTGGCTAGGTTGGTTGCCTGTTAGCGGTATGGAGTCTCGTACTTCTATCATTTTACCAGCAGTCACTTTGGGTTTGGGCCTAAGCGCGATACTCACGCGCATGACGCGCACCAGTTTGCTGGAGGTGCTTAATGACGATTATATTCGCACCGCGCGCGCCAAAGGTTTGAGTGAGCGCACCGTGATTATTCGTCATGCTTTGCGCGCCGCTTTGCTGCCTATTATTACTATTGTGGGCTTGCAAATGGGCAGTTTGCTGGCGGGCACGGTGATTACCGAAACTGTATTTAGCTGGGATGGTATTGGGCGACTGCTAGTGGAAAGCATTGAAAAGCGTGATTACCCTGTGACGCAAGCCTGCGTGCTGGTGGTGGCGTTAAGCTATGTATTGGTGAATGCGGTGACGGATATTTGCTATCGTTTCGCTGACCCTAGAGTCAGAACTGGAGACTGAAATGAGTGAGCTAAAACGCATTACTATTTTTGTGCTGCACGATGAAGATGCAACCGATTATGAATGGGTGGCAGCATGGATTATCAAATGGAAAAGTGAGTTTAAACTAACCGTGCATGACTACTCAACGGGTGGCTGGGAGCATCTGTGGGATATTGAAGCGACAGAAGAAGCCATTAAGGAAGTGCCAACGGACTATTTGTGCGATAGCGAATGGTCAAACCCGGCACTATTTAAAAAGTGAAAAAATTTGCCATCACCGTATTAAGTTTTTGGTTGTTAGCCGTTTTGCTTGGCCGTGTTTTTAATGTTAACCCAAACCAGATTGACCTCAATGCCATTCTTAGCGGTATAAACGCACAGCATTGGCTGGGGGCAGATGACCTAGGTCGCGATATTTTGGCGCGCGTTTTACGCGGTGTAGAAGTATCGCTTACTGTCGCAATAGTCGTCACCATTATTACTATGGCCATTGGCGTATTTGTTGGCTTGGTGGCTGGTTTTTATGGTGGAAAAGTGGACGCGTTTTTAATGAAAATCACCGATATTTTCTTGGCCTTTCCTGGTATTTTACTGGCAATCGCTTTCGCAGCCGTTTTAGGCGCAGGCCTAGGCAACTTAATTTTGGCTTTGTGCATCACAGGTTGGGTAAGCTACGCGCGGTTGGCACGCGGGCAAACTTTGGCACTGCGCAATCGCCAGCATGTAGTGGCGGCAGAATCGCTGGGCGCAAGTGTGCCGCGCATTTTAATCAAGCATATTTTGCCCTTACTCGGCTCAATATTAATGGTAGAAGCAACCTATAGCCTAGCCAGCGTGATGATTGCCGAAGCTTCGCTTTCGTTTTTAGGGCTTGGCATACAAAGCCCGCAAGCCAGTTGGGGCGCCATGTTGCGTGATGGCGTGCGCTATATGCTGGTTGCACCGCATTATGTGTTGGTAGTGGGTTTAAGTTTAATGAGCTTGATTTTGGCGATTAACTTAGGCGGCGATTACCTGCGCGATAAAATGGATGTTCGCGTAGAATAAATAGATGTCATTGCGAGTGAGGCGAAGCAATCCAGAAAGTTTGTAATGGTGGTGTGGGTTGCCACGGGCTAACGCCCGCGCAATGACGACTTAACTATCTGGTTTTATTATAAAATAATGCTAAAACAATATAAATATTACGATTTAATCATGGCTGCTTTTGTCACGGTTTTGGTGTGTTCTAATTTAATTGGCCCAGCAAAAGTCACGCAAATTAACGCGCCAATATTCGGCACGCTCACTTTTGGCGCAGGCGTTTTATTTTTCCCAATCTCATTTATTTTTGGCGATATTCTCACCGAAGTTTACGGCTACGCCGCCAGCCGACGTGTGATTTGGGCAGGTTTTGCAGGCTTGGCTTTTGCTAGTTTTATGGCGTGGATGATTGTCGCAATGCCGCCTGCGCCGTTTTGGCAAAATCAGCATGAATACGAAGTGGCTTTTGGCAGCACTTGGCGTATTAGTTTGGCTGGATTAATTGCATTTGCAGTAGGCGAATTTGTAAATAGCTTTATAATGGCCAAAATGAAGCTGCAAGCGGCTGGCAAGCACCTTTGGCAACGCACCATTACCAGTACTATATTTGGTGAAACGGTTGATACAGCACTATTTGTGCCGCTGGCATTTTGGAATTCTGGCATTATTCCTAACGATAAAATACCGTTAATTATTGGCGCACAAATTATCGCCAAAATTGGTGTAGAGATTGCTTTTACGCCCGCTGTTTACAAAATTGTTGCGTTTTTAAAACGTGCCGAGCACGAAGATTATTACGATAAAAATACCGACTTTAACCCGTTTAAACTTTAATTAATTGAGAAATTGCATTGACTGAAACCTTTACGAACGATCATGTTGTGACTTGGCAAGAAAAAAGTAAAACCCAAACTGCGGTTTGGCAAAGCGAGGCAAACGCCGCGCCACCTAAAAATATTATCATCGCCGATGACACCACCAACGCCAAAGTGGCCTACAAGCAAGTGTGCGAAGGCGCATCGTTACTGTATCGTGGCGATTTTCAAAATGCCAAACAATTGCTGCAAGCCATCACGCGTAAGGTGGATATTAAACCGATTTTACCTGCAGAAAATTTAACGCAGGCTTTTCACCAGCACCGCGCGCGACAAATTCAACGTGCGAGCATTACCAACAAAATTTTAATCGAGCTTAATCACGGCGCATGCGACTTAAAACGCGCGCCCGATGTGAAAGAGGCGGTGGCTGGCGCATTAATCACTAATGCAAAGCTTGATAAAGTGCCTGCAAAGTTGCTGCTGTCTTTACGTGAGTTATTAGGCATGAATGGTGCGCATGAATGGCGCAAAAAAGGCGTGCCAGTTGATGCGCTGCCAGCCAATATTCACGCGCATTACGGCGTTTACAGCCCAATTCGCGGCGAGTATTTAGATTTGATTAATACAACCAGTTTAGGCAATGCAAAAACGGCGTTTGATATTGGCACAGGCACGGGCGTGATTGCGGCCATTTTGGTCACGCGCGGCATTAAAGCAGTGATTGCGACCGATAATAGCGTACGTGCACTCAATTGCGCGGCTGAGAATATAGAAAAACTTAATTTAAAACAA
>JANOWA010000081.1:0-5511 GCA_031417675.1 Methylotenera sp. | reverse complement strand
CTGGCACATTGGTGGTTTGAAAAAAACTATTGTAATAAGGCAGCTCAGTCATTTGCTTGGTCGCCGCCTCCACCAGTGAGTGTTGACCATAGCCCACATTCACGCACCATAAACCAGACATGGCATCTAATATTTTATGGCCTTCAGAATCCCAAATATAAATATTATCGGCTTTGGTAATAATGCGTGCGCCTTTTTCTGACAAACCTTTATGGTCAGTAAATGGATGCATATAGTGTGCAGAATCAATAGCTTGAATGTCTTTAGTAATGGTCATGGTATTCTCGATTCAATTTTCTAAACTACTTTTTACCGCAGATTAACGCCGATAAAAGCGGATAAAAACAAAACTGTGCAAAACATGGATTTAGCTAATGCCAAAAAGTACTTTAAAGCTTTAAACCTCATTTGATCTTTAAAATCTGCGTTTATCGGCGGTTAATTGATTTTGTATTTACATATCTAAACGTGCATCAGCAATGTTTATCTTTAAACATGCATTAAAAGGTGCTCTCGTTCCCACGGGCTAATTACGCGCATAAATTCGTCGTGTTCGGTTTCTTTCACCGCTAAGTACACATCCACAAAGTTTTTGCCTAGCACTTCTTTTAAGGCTTCAGCGGCTTCTAGTTCTACCAAGGCTTCGGATAAGCTGCGCGGCAATTGGTAATCATGCGCGTAGGCGCTACCGGTAGTCACTTCTGTTGGTGTTAGCTTTTCTTTAATGCCTAAATAACCGCAGGCCAGTGTGGCCGCCATCGCTAAATAAGGATTAGCATCCGCGCCTGCGACGCGATTTTCGATGCGGCGATCAGCAGCGCCAGAAATCGGCACGCGAATACCCACGGTGCGGTTATCGTTGCCCCATTCGATGTTAATTGGTGCTGCGCCATCGCGCACAATGCGGCGGTACGAGTTGACATACGGCGCTAGCAAGGCCATGGCGGCTGGCAAGTATTTTTGTAAACCTGCAATATAATTATAAAACAGCGGCGAAGCCTCGCCATTGGGCATGCTAAAAATGTTTTGCCCCGTTTTGCTATCTAGCACACTTTGGTGAATATGCATGGCAGAGCCAGGCTCATGTTGCATTGGCTTGGCCATAAAAGTGGCATACATATCGTGGCGCATTGCTGCTTCGCGCATCACCCGTTTAAAGAAAAAGGCTTTATCGGCCAAAATCATCGGCTCATCATGCATAAAGTTAATTTCCATTTGGCCCGCGCCAAATTCATGAATCAGCGTATCCAACTCTAGCCCCATGATTTCGCAATAATCGTAAATATCTTCAAATAGCGGGTCAAATTCGTTTACCGCATCAATGCTATACAACTGGCGACTGGTCTCGCGGCGGCCACTGCGGCCGATGGGCGGAGTCAGCGGCAAATCGGGGTCGGTATTGCGCGCGATTAAATAAAATTCTAACTCTGGCGCAACAATGGGCGTCCAACCTAAATCTTTATATAGATTTGCCACGCGGCGTAACACATTGCGCGGCGCAAAATCAATGGGGCTACCATCGTGATTCACGCAATCCATAATCACTTGCGCGGTGGGGTCAGTCGCCCACGGCACCAGCCTTAGCGTGGTCGGGTCAGGAATCAACACCATATCTTTATCGGTAAAACCCATCACCGCATCATAGCCTGCGTGGCCTTCTGGAGATTCACCCGTCACAGAAACGCCCAATACCGCCTCGGGCAAGCGCATGGCGCGGTCGGTGCTAAATTTTTCGCGCGGTAAAATTTTGCCGCGCGCCACGCCCGTTAAATCGGGCACTAAGCATTCAATTTCTGTTATGTTATTTTCTGTTAACCATCGATCCATGTCGGCAAGATCGAAATTTTTTGGGTCTGTCATGTGTTTTCTCCAGCATTTTTAGTTATCGTTATCATTGCATTGCAGTCTTGTATTTGACTATTTATTTCGGTTTATTCAGCCGCTAGTCTGGGGGAATACGTCTGAGCTTTCTGGCTTTGCAAGCCGCACCAAACGCTCTAAAAATCGCTAAATATTCTGGGTTTTCCATTACTTTCCATTCGGGATGCCACTGCACACCGATTGCAAAGCTATTTGCATTTTCCACACTAATGGCTTCTATCAGGCCATCTGGGGCATGCGCCTCTACACGCAAGCCCGCGCCTAGCCGATCGATGCCTTGACTATGCAGCGAATTGACCATTATATGTTCAGCGCCAATTATGTTTGCCAATTGCCCATTTTTGACCAAATGCACAGAATGGCTTACCGCATACTGCGTCTCTAGTGGCAAATCTTTAGGCTCGCGATGATCGCTTTTGTCCGTCTGCTCTTGCACCGCTTGATGCAAACTGCCACCATACGCCACATTAAGCTCTTGAAAGCCACGACAAATTGCCAACACAGGCACGTCGGCCTCAATCGCTGCCCGCATTAATTGTAGTGTAAGTGCGTCGCGTGCGGTGTCTAGCGGCAAGTCAGCGTTATGCACCGCTTGTCCAAAATGCGAGGGATGCACGTTTGCAGGTGAGCCAGTAAACAAAATGCCGTCTGCGCTTGCCAGCAAATCATCCATATCCAAATGTTCGCTAATCGCTGGAATGAGCAAAGGCGTGGCTTGTGCGGCTTGTGCAACCGCCAATATATATTTTTGCCCAACCGCATGAAATGGGTGCTCGCCGATTTGTTTGACATCGGCAGGCAATAATATAATCGGTTTTCGTGTGCGCATTTTCATGTTGTAGTTTACTGTTGCAGCGATTATTTAGCACAATTATAGGCTTATTAGGACGCTTGCAACAAATCTGTATGCAGTATAGTATCGCTTTAATTGGTAATGCTACAAGAACCATTTAAGTTAACTAGATAGAACCACTTTAACCAAAAGTAATTGAGTGATGAAGCAGCTAATCCTATCCGAATGGCTTTTAACGCAACTTAGCCACAATCAATTCCCCACGCGCATGGCCAATCATCGCCGCGTGTACGAGACCATACGCCGCGCGATTACCGAGCAAGTGTTGCCATCGGGTAGCCGCTTACCTTCTACGCGCAGCTTGGCGGCTGATTTGAATGTATCGCGCAATACGATTTTGGCTGCTTTTGATCAATTATTAGATGAGGGTTACGTGGCGGCAAAAACAGGCAGCGGCACCTATGTTTGTTATAAGCAAACCGATGCACTGTTTAAGCAGGTAGAAAATGATACTAACAGCGCAAAAGCGATTCAATCCATTTCTAACATGAGCCAAACTGCGCTATCAAGACGCGGTCAATCGGCTTGTAATGCGCCAGAAAATCATGAAATTCAGCCTTTTACACCAGGTGCAGATGATTATTCGCGCTTTCCCATTGCGCTATGGCGACGCTTACTTAATCGGCATTGGCGCGCGCTCGACCCTGCGCTGCTTGATTCTAGCCACAATGGCGGATATTTACCGCTTCGCCAAGCCATTGCCGATTATTTGCGCGTTTCGCGTGCGGTCAATTTAAGTGTCGAGCAAGTACTCATTACCTCTGGCACACAGCAATCCATTGACCTGTGCGCGCGCTTGCTAACTGATGAAGGCGATTGCGTTTGGGTAGAGAATCCTTGCTATTGGGCGGCGCGGCGCGTGTTAGAGATCAATGGCTTGCAATTGCATCCGGTTGATGTTGATTCTGAAGGCATGGCGCCCAGCACAGAAGATTTTCGCGTAAAACCGCGCCTTATTTACACCACGCCATCGCACCAATACCCCAAAGGCATGGTGATGAGCTATGGCAGGCGTCGTTTATTGCTGGACTATGCCGATAGTCAACAAACATGGATTATTGAAGACGATTATGACAGCGAATTTAGGTTTGAAGGACGGCCAATTTCAAGCTTGCAAGGCATGGATGAACACGGGCGCGTGCTATACCTTGGCACGTTTTCAAAAGTAATGTACCCAGGCATTCGCTTGGGTTATATGGTGATTCCACCACAATTGGTTGATGCTTTTAAAAATGGATTGTACGAGCTGCAACGCCCAGGCCAAGTGATGATTCAAGCCGCGCTGGCCGATTTTATGGAAGAAGGCCATTTTGCCAGCCATATTCGCCGCTTAAAACAAACGTATGGCGAGCGCCGGCGCTTACTACAAGCCGCACTCGCGCCCATTGTGAATGTGGGTGCGCGCCTTTCGCCTGTCGATTCTGGCCTGCATTTGGTGGTGGAGTTTGATGCGCAAATAGATGACGTGCGTGTGGCTGAAATGGCCGCTGCACAAGACTTGCGCGTGTATCCGCTGTCACATTACTGCTTCGGCAATCAACCCGAAAAAGGCCTTATTATTGGCTACGCCTATGCGGCGACCGAGCACATTAGCCAATATGGCAATTTGTTGGCAGCAGTCATACAAAAGGCTTTGAGCAAATAAAATGAACACTGTAACTACCCGCAAAGCGAGCATTGACGACCTTGAACCACTTGCAATGTTATTTGATTCCTACCGTCAATTTTACGCGCAAGCGCCTGATGTTGCGCTAGCTCGCGCGTTCATTGTGGCGCGATTAAACAACAAAGATTCAGTGATTTTTGTGGCTGAAAATAGTGAAGCAAAACTGATTGGTTTTTGCCAAATTTACCCCAGTTTTTGCTCGGTCGCCGCCGCAAAAATTGGCGTTTTGTACGACTTATTTGTCGATTCAAGCGCCCGCAAAACAGGCGCAGGGCGCGCTTTAATGCTGGCTGCGCACGAATACGCTGCAAATAATGGCATGACGCGGCTGGACCTAAGTACCGCGAAAAATAACCACGCCGCACAAACGCTTTATAAATCGCTAGGTTGGGTACGCGACGACATTTTTTATGTCTATAATAAAGAAATTCTTAACTGAATATTTTTAAGCACTTGTTAAAAACATCAATTATCTCGCTAATCTTCAGGTGAATTTATGATGGCTTTATTACTCGCCACTTCATCTCAGCAACCACCATTGCAACAATAATTAGCACCGCACCCATTATATTGATAGTAGTTAAGCGGTCGCCCGCTAGCACATAGCCAAATAAGCCGCCAAATACAGGCTCCAACACAATAATCAGCGCAATTTTATTGGGCGAAGTAAGTACTTGTGCTTTAGTCTGCACAAAATAAGCAATGGCTGTGCCTACAACGCCCATAATCACAATCGTAGAATAGGTTTGGGAGGCATGCGGCAAACTTAGCTGCTCGCTAGAAAGCGCCCACAAAAACGATAACAGCGCAACTACCAACACTTGAATAAACGCTAGCAACGCAGCATCATGATTTTTACTGACTTTAGCCAGCACAATAATGTGCAAGGCAATAAACACCGCGCAAGCCAATATTAACGCATCGCCACCATGCACTGAGAAATCGTTAATCGTGAGTAATGCTAGCCCTATTGTCGCCAATGCTGCGCCTATTATCTGTTGGCGTTTTGGGTTTTGTTTTAATAATACTTTAGCTAGAAACGGTGTGAATACAACGGCCAAACCGGTAATAAAAGCAGCGTTTGACGCCGTAGTGTAGGCGATACCAGCTG
>JANOWA010000080.1:0-2353 GCA_031417675.1 Methylotenera sp. | reverse complement strand
AGCGAAAAACCTTTTTGGTAGCTCTTTTTCATATTTGAAACTGTCATCTTTTTAGTTGTGTTGATATTAATAGATGTGATTAGCAAAAAGCCAGCACCATGCGATAAATGGTTTATATTTGCAGATAGGCGGTAATTTCGGCGGGCTTACAGGCCAAAAAGACCATTTGTGTTAAAATAATTGTTAAACATATTTGGGCAATAATAGCGATGCATTCACCTTACTTAAGTATATTTTTTGGGCTATTTTTGCTTGCCTGCGGCATGTTGACGGCTTGCGGCACAAAAGGGCCGTTGTATATTCCAGAGCAGCGCTACCCGCAAGCCGCTACAAGCAAGCCCAGTAGTGCGCCTAAGCTTGAGAATAAGGTTGATCAATCTACCAGCAATACTCAACACACTGGCCAATAAATCCGCGCATTCACCCAATAGAAAAATACTTATCTTGACTAACTTTAGCTTTAAAAATGGCGTGTTACACGCCGAAAATGTGGCTTTAAGCCAAATTGCGGCGGCGTTTGATACGCCTTGTTATGTGTATTCTAAAGCTGCGCTCACGCAGGCTTTTACTAGCTTTAAAGCGGGTTTGGTGGGCACAAATCACCTCGTTTGCTTTGCGGTAAAAGCCAATCCAAACATTGCCATTTTAAACGTATTTGCCAAACTGGGCGCAGGTTTTGATATTGTGTCTGGCGGCGAATTAGCGCGGGTATTGGCGGCTGGCGGTGATCCGCAAAAAATTGTGTTTTCTGGTGTGGGTAAAAGTGCAGACGAAATGCGCGCGGCTTTAACAGCAGGCATTTTTTGCTTTAATGTAGAATCGGCCAGCGAGCTGAGGCGCTTAAACGAAGTCGCTGGCGAGCTTGGTATAATCGCGCCAGTTTCGCTGCGCGTTAACCCAAATGTGGACGCGAAAACCCACCCGTATATTTCTACTGGCCTTAAAAATAACAAGTTTGGCGTGGCGTTTGACGAGGCGATTAGTGTTTATGAAGCCGCTGCTGCGATGCCGAATATCGCCGTGCAGGGTGTAGATTGCCATATTGGCTCGCAAATTACTGAGCTTGCGCCGTTTATCGAGGCGCTAGATTTAATTTTAGGCTTGGTAGATGCGCTAGAGGCCAAAAACATTCATATTAGTCACATTGATGTAGGTGGTGGCATTGGCATTACTTATGCCGACGAAACGCCGCCGGCTTTTAGTGCTTACGCCAAAGCTATTTTAGATAAAATTAATGCACGTAATGTAAAACTGCTGTTTGAGCCAGGCCGCGCCTTGGTGGGCAATGCAGGCGTGTTGCTAACTAAAGTGGAGTATTTAAAAGCTAGCTCAAAATACAATGATGCCAAAAATTTTGCCATTGTTGATGCCGCTATGAACGACTTAATGCGCCCAGCTTTGTACGATGCTTACCACGATATACAAGCAGTTAAACCTAGAGAAGATACAGACGCTGGCGCGGCCAAAAGCTATGAAATAGTTGGCCCAGTATGCGAAAGTGGCGATTTTTTAGGCCATGATAGAAAATTAAATCTGCAAGAGGGCGATTTACTGGCCATTATGTCGGCTGGCGCGTATGGCATGAGTATGGCTAGCAATTATAACACGCGCGGCCGCGCGGCTGAGGTTATGGTGGATGGCGAGCATTTACATTTGATTCGCGCGCGCGAAAAAATTGCTGATTTATTTGCGCTCGAGCATTTATTACCTTAAAGAAAGCGATTGCAGTATCGCGTTTTCAGGCGTAAATTACGTTTAAGAGCTAGCTCTTAAAAACGTTATTACAATCTATAAATTGGGGGAATACATGAAAAGTTTACTAGCACTATTGCTTGCAGTGGTTGCATTTAACGCGCTACCAGCATTTGCAGATGAATCATTACCAGAAATTGCACCCGTTGATGAACCAGCACCACCCGCATTAGACGCACAATAAGCCCTTATATTTAAACAGAAAAGCGAAGTTTTACTTCGCTTTTCTTACGCCTAAATTTACAAGTTATAAAAGCTTAATCAAAAATCACCGTTTTATTGGCATACAGCAAAATGCGGTTTTCAATATGCCAGCGCACGGCTTTACTTAGCACAATCCGCTCTAAATCGCGGCCTTTTTGAATCAAATCTTCAACCTGATCGCGATGCGAAATACGGTCTATATCTTGCTCAATAATCGGGCCTTCGTCTAGCACCTCGGTTACATAATGGCCTGTTGCGCCAATTAACTTAACGCCACGCTCAAACGCACGGTGATAAGGTTTTGCGCCAATAAAAGCCGGCAAAAACGAGTGATGAATATTAATAATGCGCTGCGGATAACGCTGCACAAAATCGGGCGACAAAATTTGCATATAAC
>JANOWA010000079.1:0-4191 GCA_031417675.1 Methylotenera sp. | reverse complement strand
CTTCATAAGCTTGGTGGGTGCGTTTCTTAAGTGCAATGGCACTGGGCGCGACTTATCTTGTGCAACAAAACTTTTAGCCTGATTATACGCGTTGTAAGCAGCATTACTTTTGGGTGCGACTGCCAAGTACAGCACTGCGTTGCTTAACGCTAACTCGCCTTCTGGCGAGCCCAGACGCTCGTATATTTGGCAGGCTTCTAAGCACATGCCTTGCGCGCGTGGGTCGGCCAAGCCGATGTCTTCTATCGCCATGCGTACAATACGGCGTCCTAAATATAGCGGATCTGCGCCGCCATCTATCATGCGTAAAAACCAATACAACGCTGCATCTGGATTGCTGCCGCGCACCGATTTATGCAGCGCCGAAATTTGATCGTAAAATGCCTCGCCGCCTTTATCAAAACGGCGCAGTTTGCTGGCCATCGTCGTTTGTAAAAAGGCTTCGTCAATTTCGGTGACACCCGCTCCACTTGCGGCATTAAATAAGCCTTCTACAAAGTTTAATAAGCGACGTGCATCGCCATCGGCATAACCTAAAATTTGTTCTTTTACCTCATCCGAAAAACTAACATTTTCTGCCACTAGTAAACGTGCGCGCTCTAGTAGCAGCGCCAGTTCTGGCTCGCTTAGCGCATTGAGCACAAATACCTGCGCACGGCTTAATAAGGCACTATTGACTTCAAACGACGGGTTTTCGGTAGTTGCGCCAATAAAGGTAATTAAGCCACTTTCTACAAATGGCAAAAATGCATCTTGCTGGCCTTTGTTAAAGCGGTGCACTTCATCGACAAATAAAATAGTTTTGCGGCCATGTTGCTGTAAAGTCAGCTCGGCGCGCTCTACCGCATCGCGAATATCTTTAATGCCACTTAGCACAGCCGAAACCGCAATAAACTCGGCATCAGCCGTATTGGCAATGAGGCGCGCCAATGTGGTTTTACCCACGCCTGGTGGCCCCCACAAAATCATGGATGGCAACTTGCCTGATTGAAATGCAAGGCGCAGTGGCTTATTTTCGCCCAGCAGATGGCTTTGCCCAACGACTTCATCTAAACTTTTAGGGCGAAGCTGCTCCGCCAAAGGGGCTTGTGGTGCAGTGGTTTGAAATAAACTATTCACGATAATTTAATTATACCGTGACTTATAACTATGTAGCCAAATAGCAACTTTTCTTAATTAATGCTTAACAGAATGAGACTTAAGTTAATTAAGGCTTACCAGCTAAAATCTTTGCGTACACTAACCGATATAACAGTACGGTCATAGCTGTTTAAATCAATATTAGAATCATTTTTGCTGTAACTAAGCTGCGGCTTAATTGACCAATCTTGCACAGGAAAATAATTAATGCCTAAAGAGGCATCGAATTGACGGTCTCTACGTTTTTTTAAAAAAACAATATCGTTTTCGTCGTTATCGCGCAACTCGACACCCATTGATGCTTGCAGCTGCCATTTACTGGCCAAACTCACTTGGCCCCCCGCTCTAAAGCCTAGTATGTCTTGACTCAAGTCTTGCCTTTTTACGTCGCGCGCCTCTTCGCGCCCTCCGTAAATACTGCCAAAAATCACGGGTGTAAAATCACCTTTAAAGATATGCCCTGCGTTAAGTCCAATCACATTTCGATCTGCATTACGATCGCTACCGCCCGTGTAATTTAGGCGCGAATATTGTACGTAAAGCCCTGCTTGGTTATTAGCATCAATATTGTAGAGGTATTGGCCTGTGGCGCCATAAGCATGCCTAAATCCTTCAGCATCTAAATCGAAGTGGTTATCTTGCAATGCGGCGGTAAAATTATGTTTATTTTGCCTGTATTGCAACCCTGCATTCAAATCTAGCGCGCTGTTATCAAAGGCCATTTCATTGCCATTAAGCCGATTGGTGCCGCTTACGCCCCCAAAAACTGCGAGCTTCTCATTAATGGGCTGGCGAAATGAAATGCCGCCCGCCATATTCATAAAATGATCGGCTTTTGCTTTGCCGCTGCTGCCAAGATCAAGCAATAAACCGCCAAACAATGGCACACCGATTGATTGTAAATTTGGCGCGCTACTTACGTTAGAATCCCAGCCTAGACCAAACTCTAAATAGGCAGCAAATGTGGTGGTAGTGCCTTCAACCTTATCTATCGCGGTCAGTAGCTTTTCAATCGATTTTTTAGTTTGCGCATCGGGATTTTGCGCAAGCACATTATTAAATTCTGCTTTTGCGGCGTCTTTCTCACCCAATAGATAATGCGCTTTTGCCATTTCGGCACGCGCGTCTTTATGATTTGGATTAATCGCTAGCACGCGCTCTAGGGCAAAAGCACCGCGAGTTAAGTTGCCACTTTCTACCGCAGCCACGCCAAACATATAATCGTAATCCACTTTGCCTGCGCGGTCATTTTCTAGTGGTTCTAACAATTGATACGCAGCGCTATAGCCATTTTTTCGAATCAATGATTCAGCCTCTATCAAGGTTTGCGAACTCAAGGTTTTATCTAGCTGCATTGTGCTTTCTGCAGCAAATGCACTAGATAGTACGATTGGTGCAGCCAATGCTAAGCTTAGTATGCATAAGGGTAGCGGCGTGGCTAATCGTTGTTTAGTTTTAAACAGTTGCTTTTTTAGATGCTTTTGTTGATGCATTTTATGCGTTCTCAAACTTAATAATATGATGACGAATAATATCTCCATAGTTTAAGTAGCAAAAATTATGCCTAATCTAAAAAATCATGCGTTTATTTACGTTCAAATAAAAATATACGAGCGAAGAAAATAAGCGAAGTGAATATTGATAACTATATCAATGACTTACTCACCAACTACATCAACACCTTTGGGCGGGGTGAATAGAAATGTAGCATCTTGCAGCACGGGGTTACGCTCGACTGCATCAAACGTAATGTGCGTGACGTGGTTAAAACTGTCATATAATTCCATTTTGCGCAGTTTCTCGTCTTTAAAACCCAATAAAACACGCTCAAATCCGCTGTCTTTGTCTTTTGGCAAGGCCAGCACCCAAGTTAAACCGTCTTTGCGATTGGCATTTTTTAGGGTAAAGCCATTATCAACCGCAGCGCCGCCCGCCAGCATGGCTGCAGGGCTAGAGCCAATCGCCTTACTTAGCGCGCGCACGGTCACTTGCTGCAAATCAGTGTCGTACAAAAATACATCTTTGCCATCGCTAATAATTTGCTGCTCATAAGGTTTGTTATAATCCCAACGGAATTTATTCGGGCGCTGTAACTGCATGGTGCCTTCTACTTCTTGCACTTTGCGACCTTTGGTATCGGTAACGACTTGGCTAAATTTTGCACGCATGGTTTGGGTGTTGTTAAAAAAATCGCGCAAGCTAGAGACGCCATCGGCAAGCGCGCTACAGGAAAAAGCTGCGGTTAGCGCTAAAAATACCAATAAAAACAACTGCTTAACAAACGGATGTTTAATCATCTTGAGCGGAAATACCTTTCGCTAACACTTCTCTATTGCCATTGGTTTGCATGCTCGACACAAGCCCAGCGCGCTCCATATCTTCGATTAATCTAGCCGCGCGGTTATAACCGATTCTAAGCTGGCGTTGTACCGAGGAAATGCTGGCGCGTCGAGTTTTTAACACGATTGACACCGCTTCATCATACAGTGGATCTTTTTCCGCGCCATCATCGCTGCTAAATTCTCCCGCCTCATTACCTTCTGTTTCGTTGGTCAAAATACCTTCAATATAGTTCGGCTCACCCATCGCTTTCAGGTGATTCACCACTTGGTGTACTTCGTGGTCGCTCACAAACGCGCCATGAATGCGCACAGGGTGACCAGTCCCAGGCGGCATATATAGCATATCGCCCTGCCCTAATAACGCTTCAGCGCCCATTTGGTCTAATATGGTGCGCGAATCAATTTTGCTCGATACTTGAAACGAGATACGCGTCGGTACGTTGGCCTTAATCAAGCCCGTAATCACATCTACCGATGGCCGCTGCGTGGCGAGTACTAAATGAATACCAGAAGCACGGGCTTTTTGCGCCAAACGTGCAATGAGTTCTTCCACTTTTTTGCCCACCACCATCATCATATCGGCCAGCTCGTCAATCACCACCACGATTAACGGCATTTCTTCTAGCGGTTCTGGTGCGTCTGGCGTTAAGCTAAACGGATGCGGAATTTTTTCGCCTAGCTTTTCAGCCTCTTTAATTTTTTGGTTATA
>JANOWA010000078.1:0-2101 GCA_031417675.1 Methylotenera sp. | reverse complement strand
CTGGAAGCCGCTTTATACTTGGTTACTGGGGCATCTACTTTTGAGGCACTTGGTTTAATATCTGGGCAGTCTTCCTCAGTATGAATCGCATGCACCTCGCAATGATCACCGTGACAATGCCGCCAAATCACCAGCTTTTCTAGTCCAAAAAACAGCAAAATACCGAATAATACGGTCGTTGTCGTCGCTTGTACCGAGCCGCCATTTTTAACGGTTGCGTTTATCGCCTCTGGCAAAATCTCTAAAAATACTGCGCCCAACATCGCACCAATCGCATAGCTGATCAGCATAGAAACGGCTGATTTACGCGCACTGAAGGCCACCAAGCCAGCACCCGCTACACTTAACGCGCCGCCGATAAGGCTAGAAAGGATAATCCAAGCTAAAATGGGTAAATCAGGAATAGACATAAAATTCTTAAAAAGTGTGAGGCACTATTATACCTTGCTTAAACTCTACGCCGTCATTCCCGCATACGACTTTGCAAGTGCTTTATCACTTAGCCAATCGGAGTGCCTGTGGTGCGAAAGCCAAGTAGTAGGATGGGTTCTTGAACCCACGCGGATGTCGCAAATTTCACCGTTGCAACGCGTGGGTCACAAGTGACCCACCCTACAGTGCTGTGGTGCGTTAGGTGATTTGACAGTTTCAGCGTTTATTCTAACCAAATCAGGCTGGCCATGCGGCCTGTGTCGCCATCGCGGCGAAAACTAAAAAACTGGTCTTTTTCAGTAAAAGTGCAGCGTCCGCCACCATAAATTTGCGTCACGCCGAGCTTGTTCAAACGCTGCGTTGCCAACATATACAAATCGCCCAGCCACTTATCAGCATGCGGCTTGAAAGCACTTCTGGCATCTGCATCTTGTGCAATAAATTGCGCCCTCACCTCGCCGCCCACTTCAAATGCATTGGCGCTAATGGCAGGGCCTAGCCATGCCATCAATTGGCTGCAATCCACTGGCATTTTTTTGACTGTGGCTTCGATTACGCCATCGCACAAACTGCGCCAACCCGCGTGGATACTGGCAACTACCGTCCCTGCTTGATCGCAGAGCAATATCGGCAAACAGTCTGCCGTCATGGTCACGCACACCACATTTTTTCGCGTGGCATAGCTGGCATCCGCGCTCGGGGTACAACTGGTATTGGCGGCATTGATTACACCAACACCGTGTACTTGATTCAGCCAAACAGGCTCGCTCGGCAAAAATTGGCTGAGTAATTGACGATTCTGCGCCACGTGCAGCGGATGATCTTTAACGTGTTCACCAAGGTTTAAGCTATTGTAAGGTGAAGCGCTGATGCCGCCATTACGCGTGGTTTGTAATGCCTTTACATTGGCAGGCGCAGGCCAGTTTGGAATGATGAAATTTAACTTTTCCAACATAAAATCTCTGCACAATCCTCTCTCCCTTGAGGGGAGAGAGCTAGAGAGAGGGTGTCTGTGCAACTTTCACCCCTCTCCCCAACCCTCTCCCACAAGGGGAGAGGGAGCATTTGCTTTGACAAATCATTCATCTTCTAAGTCATCGTCCTCAAAGTCTTCATCTAGGTCATCATCACCCGCTAAATCAAAATCATCGTCATCTTCGCCCACATATAAACCATTTTCATCATAGTTTTCATTAAGGCCAAAATCAATCATTTGACCTTCATCAATTGGCGCATCTTCATGGCGCATGGCTTCCAGCAAAGCTTTCATGTCATCAGCCAGCTCAATTTGCCATTCCATAAATTCGTTGGTTTTGGGGTGAATTAAACCGAGTTTTATTGCATGCAGCGCTTGGCGATTAAAGTCAGTAATCGCATCGCGCAGGGTTTGCGTCATTTGTTTATGCGGAATAATATTGCCAATGCCATAGACGTTATCGCCCACAATCGGCGCTTTTAAAAACTGCATATGCACGCGAATTTGATGCGTGCGACCCGTTTCTAGCTGGCAGCGCACATAGGTATTGGTGCCAAAACGCTAGAGGCGCAAACCAGCTTGGTGCGTCAGTTGCAGGCGCGCACGGTTAAGCGCGAATACCGTGCGATTGTGTGGGGCATTATGTGGCGACATGGCACAGTGAATCAGCCAATAGGCCGCCACAGCCATGCG
>JANOWA010000077.1:0-1527 GCA_031417675.1 Methylotenera sp. | reverse complement strand
AATAACTGTCTTAAAAGATTACAGCGGTTTCGACCGAATCGCTAAAGGAAAAAAAAGTGGACCAATTTGAAATAATCGGCGGCGCCAAACTTAAAGGACGAGTGACCATTTCTGGATCAAAGAATGCGGCCTTGCCTTGTTTGTTTGCCACGCTTCTCACCGATGAGCCCTGTACTCTTGAACAAGTGCCCGATTTGGCGGATATTGAAAGCAAAATCGGCAAAAATACCCGCGCCATTGTGGTGATTAACCCCAACAATCCTACTGGTGCGCTGTACCCAAAAGAAACGCTGGTTGGCATTGTTAATATTGCGCGTAAGCATGGTTTAATTATTTATGCCGATGAAATTTATGACAAAGTCTTGTATGACCAAGAACAGCATGTTTCGATGGCGAGTTTGGCCGAGGATGTGCTGTTTGTGACTTTTAATGGCTTATCAAAAAATTATCGCACCTGCGGTTATCGTGCAGGTTGGATGGTGATTTCAGGCGATAAATCGCATGCGGCTGACTATATTGAAGGCCTTAACATGCTAGCATCCATGCGCCTGTGTGCCAATGTGCCAGGTCAATTGGCGATTCAAACTGCGCTCGGCGGCTATCAAAGTATTGACGACTTAGTTGCGCCAACAGGCAGGCTTTGCAAACAGCGCGATTTAGCCTACGACATGATTACGGCGATTCCTGGCGTGACGTGTGTAAAGCCAAAAGCGGCCATGTATTTGTTTCCAAAACTTGATCCTAAAATGTATCCGATTAAGGATGATCAGCAATTTATTTTAGAGCTCTTGCTAGAAGAAAAAGTGTTGCTGGTGCAAGGTACAGGCTTTAATTGGAAGACGCCAGACCATTTTAGAATTGTTTTTCTGCCCAATGTGGATGACTTAACAGAGGCGATGAATCGGATTGCACGTTTTTTAAAAACTTATCGTGAAAAACATGCCACAAAATATGTAGAAAATATAGAAAATACAGGAGTAATTGTTTGAAGCAACTGAACGTAGGTTTGTTGGGCATAGGCACGGTAGGCGGCGGCACTTACAATGTGTTAACGCGTAACGCAGCAGAAATTACGCGCCGCACAGGTGTCGCCATTAACGTAACGCAAGTGGCTGACCGCAACATCGACCATGCAAAAATGGTCACCAATGGCAATAGCGCGCTGACAACCGATGCCTTTGCGATTGTTAATAACCCAGAAATTGATGTAGTGGTTGAGTTAATTGGCGGTTACACGTTAAGCCGCGAGCTTGTGCTAACAGCCATTGCAAATGGCAAACATGTGGTCACCGCCAATAAAGCATTGCTGGCCTTGCACGGCAACGAGATTTTTGCGGCTGCTCAAAAAGCAGGTGTGATTGTGGCATTTGAGGCAGCCGTTGCGGGCGGTATCCCCATTATTAAAGCATTGCGCGAAGGTTTGGGGGCAAACCATATTGAATGGGTGGCAGGCATTATTAATGGGACGACTAATTTTATACTCACCGAGATGCGTGAAAAAGGCCTAGCATTTGCCGATGTGTTGGG
>JANOWA010000076.1:0-3208 GCA_031417675.1 Methylotenera sp. | reverse complement strand
GCACCGCCCCACTCGCCGCCCAAGCATAAACCTTGGCAAAATCGCAAAACGCACAAAAACACGGCTGCGCTTGTCCCCAGCGTTGCATAACCTGGCAAACAGCCAATTAGCAAAGTTGAGATGCCCATGACAAGCATTGATGCGGCTAATGTGGATTTTCTGCCGATTTTATCCCCAAAATGGCCAAACACAATTGCACCAACTGGTCGAGCGACAAAGGCAATACCGAATGTTAAAAATGCATTCAATGCTTGCGCGGCGGGGTCACTGGCGGGGAAAAACACTTGCCCAATTACCAAGGCCGCAGCAAAAGCATAAATATAAAAATCGTAAAACTCAATAGCCGTACCAATAAAGCTGGCAAAAGCAATGTGCTTAAGTGAAGGCAGCGCTGAAGGTGTCGTAGAAATTGGGCGATTCATGCCCGCAATTGTAACCGTAAAATTTGCAACTTTTGGTTCTCTCAAATAGCAATTGCGTATAAAATGAGCAACTCACAAAAAATAATACATTCATGCAAATTGGCAACCACATTTTAAAGAATAACCTAATCGTCGCCCCCATGGCAGGCGTGACGGACAGGCCTTTCCGCCAGTTGTGCAAAAAATTGGGTGCGGGTTTGGCGGTTTCTGAGATGGTGACTTCTAATTCGTTGCTTTATGGCAGTGAAAAAACGCGTCGCCGTGCGAATCATGAAGGTGAAGTCGATCCAATCTCGGTACAAATTGCGGGTGCCGATCCGCAAATGATGGCAGAAGCTGCACGTTATAATGTGGATAACGGTGCGCAGATTATCGATATTAACATGGGTTGCCCAGCTAAAAAGATTTGCAATGTAATGGCAGGCAGCGCATTGTTAAAAGATGAGCCGCTAGTTTTGCAAATTTTAAAAGCAGTGGTGGGTGCGGTAAATGTGCCTGTCACTTTAAAAATTCGTACGGGTTGGGATAAAAATAATCGCAACGCGGTGATGATTGCTAAAATGGCCGAAGATGCTGGTGTGCAAGCGCTGGCCATGCATGGCCGCACGCGCGCTTGTCTTTACATGGGCGATGCTGAATACGATACGATTGCTGCGGTGAAACAGGCGATTAACATTCCGCTGATTGCCAATGGTGACATCACCACACCCGAAAAAGCCAAGTACGTGCTGGATTACACTGGCGCCGACGCGGTAATGATTGGCCGCGCCGCGCAAGGCAGGCCGTGGATTTTCCGCGAGATTGAACATTATCTCAAAACGGGTACGCATTTATTGCCGCCTACGGTGGAAGAAATCCACACAGTGATGTTAGAGCATATCAATGATTTATATGGTTTTTATGGCGACATTGCGGGCATGCGCGTGGCGCGCAAGCATATTTCTTGGTACACCAAAGGCTTGGCTGGTTCGGCTAGTTTTAGGCATAACATGAACACCTTGCAGACCATTGAACTGCAACAGGCCGCCATTAATGACTTTTTTGCTGAGCTAAAAACTAAAAATGAGCGCTTGGTTTATATTGAAAATCATGCCGATATAGATACTGACGAGGCGCTTGCTGCGTAAGCCTATGAAAATCAATAGTACCGAAAACTGCAGTTTATCGATGAGCGTAAAAGCCTCATTAGACGACTATTTTATGCACCTTGACGGCCAAACACCACATGCCATTTACGACATGGTATTGGGTTGCATAGAAAAGCCCATGCTGGAATACGTGTTGCACAAAGTTGGCGGAAACCAGTCAAAAGCCGCAGAAATGCTAGGCCTCAATAGAAATACCTTACGAAAAAAAATGGCCGAATACGGCCTTCAATAACCTTCAACTTTATTTAAGAGTGTCACATGGCTGTCATCAAAAGAGCACTGATTAGCGTATCCGATAAATCAGGCATACTCGAACTTGCAAGCGCATTAATCAAACTGAATATCGAAATTTTATCAACAGGTGGCACGGCCAAACTGTTTCGCGATAACCATATCGCGGTGACAGAAGTGGGTGATTACACGGGCTTTCCTGAGATGCTGGATGGTCGCGTCAAAACGCTGCATCCAAAAGTGCATGGCGGCATTCTTGGCAGGCGTGATTTGCCAGACCACGTTGCGACAATGCAAGCGCATGACATTCCAAATATCGACATGGTAATTGTGAATTTATACCCGTTTGAGGCGACTGTGGCAAAGCCTAATTGCACGCTGGAAGACGCGATTGAAAATATTGATATTGGCGGGCCAGCGATGGTGCGCAGTGCGGCGAAAAACTGGCAACATGTAGCCGTTTTAACTGACGCCAACCAATACGAGGCCTTTTTAACCGAGCTGCAAGCCAGCCTTCCAACTAAACCCATTGGCGAGGTCTCTGGCGATACTAAATTTAAACTTTCCGTTGCTGCGTTTAACCGTATTGCACAATATGATGCAGCCATTAGCAATTATTTATCGGCGATTGATTTTGAACAAAGCCAAGCTGTCGTAACACCCGTGGTAAACCAGTTTCCGCTGCAAATGAACAGTAATTTTATCAAAGTGCAAGATTTACGTTACGGCGAAAATCCACATCAAGAAGCGGCGTTTTATCGCGATTTGCAGCCAGCACCTGGCTCGCTGGTCACCGCGCAACAACTGCAAGGCAAAGCATTAAGCTATAACAATATCGCCGATGCCGATGCAGCTTGGGAGGCTGTAAAAAGCTTTAACTCAACCGCCTGCGCCATTGTAAAACACGCCAACCCGTGTGGCGTTGCGCTTGGTGCTTCTGCACTTGAATCTTATACAAAAGCCTTTCAAACCGACCCCAGCAGCGCGTTTGGCGGCATTATTGCCTTTAACGTCACTGTCGATAAAGCTGCTGCCGAAGCTGTGAGCAAGCAATTTGTAGAGGTGTTAATCGCGCCAGATTTTAGCGCAGAAGCCTTAGCGATTTTTGCCGCAAAAACCAATGTGCGCGTATTAAAAATCGCGCTTCCTAAAGGTGGAAATACACCATTTGAACAAGGCCGCAACACGCAAGACATCAAGCGCGTAGGTTCGGGCATACTAATTCAAACCGCCGATAACCACGAAATAGCCGAATCTGATTTAAAAATTATCAGCGTAAAACAACCCACGTCTGCACAAATGGCTGACATGCTATTTGCATGGAATGTAGCGAAATATGTAAATAGTAACGCCATTGTGTTCTGCGGCAATGGCATGACGTTGGGTGTGGGTGCTGGCCAAATGAGC
>JANOWA010000075.1:0-1744 GCA_031417675.1 Methylotenera sp. | reverse complement strand
GAAATCGTTACAATATTAAAGCGTCACCACCATCCCAACCTTCCCCCTGAAGAGGGAAGGAGCAAATAAGGAATATTGAAAGATGGACGATACTTCGTTACAAACTGAAACCATCGAGCAAGCCCAAGCACGCATGCAAGCCGCTGGCGTGCATACCATCATAGCGCAATTCGTCGATATTCACGGTTCGCCCAAAGGCAAGTACATTCCACTGGCACATTTAGATGATATTTTAGGGGCAGGTGCTGGTTTTGCTGGGCCTTCTATTTGGGGTACTGGTTTGCCACGCAATGGGCCGCGTGCAGAATTTTACGGAAAAGGCGACCTGAATACATTGCAAGCATTGCCGTGGATGCCAGGTTACGCGCGCATTGTGTGCAGTGGTATGGTCGATGGCAAGCCTTTTGCAGGCTGCTCAAGACGTGTTTTATTAAAGCAAATAGAGCGCTTAAATACGCGTGGTTGGACGCTCAATGTTGGTATTGAGCCTGAATTTTTCTTGCTTGAAACGGATGAAAACGGCCGACCAATTCCATGTGCTAAAGACAACCAAGATAAACCCTCTTACGATTTAAAAGCACTCGCCCGTGTACGTGATGTATTGCGCAAGATGGAAACTGGCTTAACAGCATGCGGCTTTGATGTGTTTCAAATTGACCACGAAGACGCCAGCGGGCAGTATGAACTAAACTACCACTATAGCGATGCGCTACAAGCAGCCGACAGATTCACGCTATTTAAAATGGCTGCCAGCCACATTGCAGAAGAAGCAGGCTTAACTTTTACGCTAATGCCCAAACCATTTGCAGATCGCCCAGGCAGCGGCTTGCACTTGCATTTATCACTTAGCGATAAAAATGGTAATGCGGTAATGGCCGATAAGGCTGACACGCATGGATTATCAACAGCAGGGCGACAAATAGCCGCAGGGTTGCTTGCACACAGTGCTGCGCTTGCAGCGTTTCATGCGCCAAGTGTTAACTCATACAAACGCTTGGTCATTGGACGTTCACTTTCTGGCACCACATGGGCGCCTGCGCACGTGGCTTGGGGTTACAACAATCGCACCACCGTATTACGCACGGTTGCAAACCGCATGGAATTTCGGCTAACTGACGGTAGCAGCAATATTTATTTAGTGCTAGCCAGTACAATCGCCGCCATGCTAGATGGCGTAGAGCAAAACCTAACGCCGCCCGCGCCAATTGATGAAGATGTTTATGAGTGGGATGAAGCTGAATTTGTAAAGCGTGGCGTTAAAACGCTACCACAAACCTTGGGCGAGGCACTGGCGGCTTTAAGCGCAGATACCACCCTAGCAAAGGCTTTGGGCGAAGATTTTGTTGCAGAATACCTTGCCACCAAGACGCCTGAATGGATTGATTATTGTCGCTCGGTAAGTGATTGGGAATATAAGCGTTATTTGACTTGGCCGTAAAGGCCTATTTAGCGATGTGATTTGCAAGCCAATATCCACGTGTCTTCCAGAGCATGTGTTTTGCACCCAAACCCAAAGCGTATTCAGTTAATTCAGCGTATAATAAGTTTCTTACAAAACGCTATGTGAACTTAGCACAAGTTTTGTAAGTCGTAACAAGACTGATTTGGGGCTGACCAGGTTTCGACGTGGGTTACAAAGCAGTGCAGGGCATACCGAGGCTCAGATTACCTCGTAAATACAGCTGAAACAAGTATAGTCGCAAACGACGAAACTTACTCTCTAGCCGCTTAAGACCGGTTGGAC
>JANOWA010000074.1:0-2617 GCA_031417675.1 Methylotenera sp. | reverse complement strand
CATAAAACTGGGCGTGCCAGGGTTTTGCATCGATTCCATTTTTCCAACGTTCATGCTGTAGGCCACGCCTAAATCTAAAATGCGCAGCCGTTGATCGCTGGCAATATGCACATTGGCTGGCTTAATATCGCGGTGAATAATACTTAAGCGGTGCAAGGCACCAAGTCCGCGCATTAACTCAATGCCAATTTTTGCCGTGCCCGCCACGGTAAAATGATGGTCGCTGTCTAGGCGTTGCTGCAAAGTTGCACCTTCGTGCCAGCTCATCACATAATATAATTTGCTGCGTTTTTCGGTCGATAAGGGCAATATTTGTGGTACATATTGCGAAACTACGCGTTTACCCAGCCATTCTTCGTTTAATAAGGCGTTGCAGCTATCTAAATCATTGGCCAATAATGGCTGCAAAGTTTTTAATACAAATAATTGATTGGTATGAATATTTTTAACTTTATACAGCAAGCTTGCGCGCGATTCATGCAGTATTTCTACCACTTCAAAATCGTCTAAAACATCATTCACCTTAAGCTTTGGCGGCACTTGCAATTGCTTGCCGCCAGCAATTAAGTCCGATAGTGACTCTTTGCCAATATCGGTAATTTTTACAATAAGCGCCGTGCTATTATCTAAACTGCCTTTTTTAAGTGCGGCCTCTGTCAAGTATTCTGCCACTAATTTTGGCGCATCAAATTTAGTTAAGCCCGTGTGAATGGCCTGCTCGCCAAGACTATCCCAAACGCCGTCAGTCATTAGCGCAAAAATATCGCCCACTTGCAAATTACCTTCACCAAAATCGGCGGTCAAATGCGCATCTAAGCCAACCGCACGCTTTAACACGTGGCGCATATCGGGTCTATCCCACACGTGATCAGTGGTTAGCTGCTTTAAAGTACCATCACGCAGCAAATAAATACGGGTGTCACCCACATGTGCCGAATAATAACGCTGTCCACGCAGTATGAGTAAAGACAAGGTAGTCGCCATGCCTGCCATATCGCGGTTGGCATTAGCTTGGCTTAGCACCCAGCGATTGGCCGCCGTGAGTACTTTGTCGAGTGCGCTATGCGGCTGCCAAGTATCTGGCGTGGCGTAATAATCGGCGCTAACGGTGCGCACCGTCATCTCTGCTGCCTCGCCACCACCCGCATTACCGCTGACGCCATCGGCCACGGCAATTAACGCGCCTTTAACGCTTAACTGCTCTGCCAGCGGCGTGACGATACCAATGTAATCTTCGTTGCGCTCGCGCGGGCCAGTTAAGCTAGATTGGCCTATTTCAAATTTAAGTGACATGCCTGATTATACTATTGCAGATGTCGCAGATCCCCAAGTGGTGCGCCAACGTGTTTTTACACCCATTAAGCCAAACATGGCAAGTACGGCCAAACCTGCAAAAATCATCAAGCCAATTTGGTAGCTGCCTGTATTTTGTTTAACGTAGCCCAAACTTGCCGCTAAGTAAAAACCACCCACGCCGCCCGCCATGCCCACCAAGCCAGTCATCACGCCAATTTCTTTGCGAAAGCGTTGTGGCACTAGCTGAAACACTGCACCATTACCCATGCCTAAAATTGCCATGGTGGGGATAATCACCACTAACGCCATCACATAAGTTGGCTGGCCAAAACTCATAATCAATAGCGAAATAGCGGCAAGCGTGTACATGGTTAATAGCGTACGAATGCCACCAATACGGTCAGCTATCCAGCCACCAATCGGGCGTACCAGTGAGCCTGCAAATACGCAAGCGGCCGTGCAATAACCTGCTTTAACCGCGCCTAATGCATACAAATCATTAAAGTAAATGGTAAGGCTTGATGCCAAGCCGACAAAACCGCCAAAGGTTACGCTGTAAAAAAACATAAACCACCAAGCATCTTTATCTTTTAAAATCGCCAAATATTGGCTGAGCGACTTAGCTGGCGGCGTATCTGGGCTATCTTTAGCGAATATTAAATACACCGCTAAAGCAATACCAAGCGGTATTAAGGCCATGCCAAATACGTTGTTCCAACCATAAGCCACCGCTAAGCCTGGCGCAAATAGCGCGGCAAATACGGTGCCTGAGTTGCCTGCACCTGCAATACCTAAAGCCGTACCTTGATGTTCTGGCGGATACCAACGGCTTGCTAGTGGCAGCGCAACTGCAAAGGCCGCACCCGCAAAACCTAAACCAATGCCCAGCATTAAGGCTTGCTGAAAGTTTTCTATGCCATGCAGCCAAGCGGTTAATAAGCTTAAAATCACAATTACTTGGCCAATTAGCCCAGCCATTTTTGGTTTAATTTGGTCCACCAGTACACCCATCACAATACGCAATAACGCGCCCGCCAATACTGGCGTTGCCACCATCAAACCTTTTTGTGCAGGCGTAAGGCCTAAGCTGGTGGCCATTTGCACCGCGAGTGAGCCGAGCAGCACCCACACCATAAAACTTAAATCAAAGTATAAAAACGCTGATAATAATGTGGGCGTGTGGCCGGCTTTCCAAAAACTGCTTTTCATGCTAATTTCCTTATTTTAATTAATGTTACTTTTCCCGTCATTCCCGCGAAAGCGGGAATCCATTTTTGAATTTGCATCCTATTTTTACAATGGATTCCCGCTTTCGCGGGAA
>JANOWA010000073.1:0-3036 GCA_031417675.1 Methylotenera sp. | reverse complement strand
AGTTCAGCCGCACGCAATACCGCCTTAGCTTTATTTTGCGTTTCATCCCATTCACTTTGCGGAATTGAATCGGCCACGATGCCCGCGCCTGCTTGCACGTAGAGCATATTGTTTTTAATGACGCCAGTACGAATCGCAATCGCCACGTCCATATCGCCATTAAAGCCTAAATAACCCACCGCGCCAGCGTAGATGCCGCGTTTACTGGGTTCTAGCTCGTCGATAATTTCCATCGCGCGTACTTTTGGCGCACCAGAAACGGTACCTGCGGGGAAAGTAGCTTTTAGCACGTCAATTGCGTCTAGCCCAGGTTTCAGCTTGCCTTCGACGTTGCTGACAATATGCATCACATGCGAATAACGCTCTATCAGCATGTTGTCAGTCACTTTTACTGTGCCAATTTGCGCCACACGACCCACGTCGTTACGGCCTAAATCCATGAGTTGCACGTGTTCTGCGCGCTCTTTTGGGTCGGCTAATAATTCATCGGCCAATGCCAAATCTTGCTCGCGCGTTTTACCGCGCGGGCGCGTGCCAGCAATGGGGCGCGAGGTAACAATGCCGTCATCCAAACGCACTAAAATCTCGGGCGAAGCGCCCACCACGTGGTGATCGCCCATATCGTAATAAAACATATAGGGCGATGGATTTAAGCTACGAAGCGCGCGGTATAAGCTTAAGGGTGGTGCAGTAAATGCTTGACTCATGCGTTGCGACAGCACCACTTGCATAATGTCGCCTTCTAAAATATAAGTCTGCGCTTTTTTAACGGCAGCTTTGAAGTTTTCTTCGCCAAATTCTGATATTGCTTGCGTTTTAACACTGGGTGCAGATTCTGGAATCGCCACCGTTTTGCGTAACATTTGCACTAAATCGCTTAGGCGTTGATGTGCGTTATCGAAGGCATTCGCTTCATTGGGGTTGGCATATACAATAAAATAAAGCTTGCCGCTTAGGTTATCGACAACTGCGATTTCTTCTGAAACCATTAGTAATACGTCTGGGGTATTGATTACGTCTGGCTTGCTCCCACCCTCTCCCGCTTGCGGGCGAGGGAGTTTTTCGAGACGCTTTTCAATATAGCGAATGGTTTCATAGCCAAAATAGCCAGCTAAGCCGCCTGTAAAGCGCGGCAGGCCTTCATACGGTGGCGTTTTAAAACGGGCTTGAAATTGTTTTACAAAATCTAACGCGTTAGTGTTTTCATGCGTCTCAATAACTTGATTATTTTCAATCACTTGCACCGTAAAACCATGCGCGACAATGCGCGTTTTGGCGGGCAGGCCGATGATGGAATAGCGCCCAAAACGTTCGCCGCCCTGCACGCTTTCTAGCAAGTATGAAAATGGCGCGTTGGCGAGTTTAAGGTAAAGTGAAAGCGGCGTATCGAGATCGGCAAAGGTCTCTAACACTAGCGGAATGCGGTTGTAGCCCTTGGCTGCTAACGCATTAAATTCGGTTTGATTCATGGTGGTAAACATACTTTTTCCTAATAATTTTCTATCGTTTTGTGGCTAATTTGTTTATTAGCCATTGGCCTAGCTGTGCATATTGGCCAGACAAGCGCGTATTTAGCTTCGCCAAAAGCGACGCCAGTTTAGAAAATTATTGTGTAGAAAAATTAGCATGTTTAATTAATATTAAGTGCTTAAAAAGTTTAAATTAAAATGGCTTCTAGCTCGGTTAAATCATTAATCGTTGCATCCACTTGGCTGGTATCTATCGGCAAGCCTTGGTTATAGCCATAAGGCACGGTCACAATAAAACAACCCGCCGCCTGTGCCGCTGCAATATCGGTGGCAGAATCGCCCACCAACATCGCCTCAAACTCTGGCACGTCGAATTTTGCACAAATGTGATGCAATTGTATAGGGTCTGGCTTCTTTTTATGCAAGGTATCGCCAGATACCACCAGCTCAAAAAAATCTGCCAAACCGCTGGCTTTTAACAAAGGCAGCGTAAATTCTTCTGGTTTGTTCGTCACACATGCCAGCCTAAAACCCTTATTCCATAAGGCTTGCAGACCATCTATTACGCCATCATACGGCTTGCTATTAGCTGCATTTTCAGCATAATGCGCAAAAAATAAAGCCTCCGCTTTTACAAATAACGCACTGTCTGGCTCCACATTTTTTTGCCCCGTTAAGCAGCGTTTAATCAATACTATCGCGCCCTCGCCAATGTAACTTTCCACTTGGCTATAAGGCAAAACGGGTAAATTCAAATCGACCAACATCAAATTAGCCGCTGCCGCGATTTCTGGCGCGGTATGCACCAGCGTGCCGTCAAGATCAATCATGATGGCTTTGACTTTAAATTTTGAGCTGTTATCCAATGTTAAAGTCACATCAAAAGCTTACTCATTGTCATTGCGAGCGCAAGCGAAGCAATCTAAAACATCACCAGCCCTATAGATTGCCACGTCGCTACGCTCCTCGCAATGACAATACTAATTAAGCGCTAGCAAGTGAAGCGCGAAGCTCTGAAACAATCGTATTGTAGCGATTTTTATCAGTGTCTAAGCCTTTGGTAAATATCGCATTGCCAGCCACAAAAGTATCTGCGCCTGCACGGGCAATTTCCGCGATATTTTGCGCGTTTACGCCGCCATCTACTTCCAAATAAATCTCGCGACCTGTGGCTGCGGTGTAAGCATCTATTTTGGCACGGGCTAAGCGTAGTTTATTTAACGTTTCTGGAATAAATTTTTGTCCGCCAAAACCTGGGTTGACTGACATTAACAACACCATATCCACTTTATCCATTACGTGGTCTAAATAATGCAAAGGTGTGGCTGGGTTAAATACTAGGCCAGATTTACAACCTAAATCGCGCACCATGGCAAGGCTGCGGTCAATATGTTTTGAGGCCTCTGGGTGAAAGGTAATGATGTTTGCGCCTGCTTTGGCAAAGTCAGGAATAATGCGATCCACTGGCTCTACCATCAAATGCACGTCAATAATACCGCCTACTTTGCCTGCGATTTCGCGAATGGCTTCGCAAACCAATGGGCCGATGGTTAAGTTGGGCACATAG
>JANOWA010000072.1:0-3768 GCA_031417675.1 Methylotenera sp. | reverse complement strand
ACTTCATTTTGGTCATTTACCACAAATAAATATTTGCCTTGGTCGCCTGTTTGCACGGCCGTTTGCGGCACTAAAAACACGCCGTCACGCGTGCCAGTAGTCACGCGGGCGCGCACAAACTGGCCTGGTAATAATTTTTTATCGCTATTATCGAAGGTGGCGCGTAATTGCTGCGTGCCAAGCGCGGCATCAATTTGGCTGGCAGCAAAGTTGAGCTTACCTTTTTGCGCATAATCGCTGCCATCTGGCAAAACCAAGCTCACTTCGCTTGCGCTATTTGCGCTTAAATGGCCACCCAAGCTTTGTAATTCACTTTCTGATAAGCTAAATCGCACCCAAATTGGCGAAACCTGCACAATCGTCGTCAGCAAACTAGTGCCTGCCTGCACCAGCGCGCCTTCAGAAAGCTGAAACCGCCCAGCAATACCCGCCACAGGTGCGATGACGCGCGTATAAGACAAATTAAGCTGCGCTTCTTTAATATTCGCTTGCGCTTGCATCATGCCTGCTTGGCTAATGCTGCTATCCGATGTCGCGTTATCGTATTCGCGCTGACTAATCGATTGTGTGGTTAACAATTCTTTTAAGCGGCTTGATTCACGTGACGTTTGCGTAATACGTGCGCCTTGTCCTGCGGCAGCCGCTTTGGCTTGCATTAAGGCAATTTCAAATGGGGCAGGGTCTAGTTGAAACATTACCTGCCCTGCCTTTACTGGCTGGCCTTCTTCAAATAGTTTTTTTAAAATAATGCCACCAACACGTGGGCGAATTTCCACCTCACTTGCGCCCTCTGTTTGCGCAACCGCCTCTACGCTAACTGGCACCGATGTTGGCTGTACGGCCAACACGCTGACTGGCATGGCTGGCATTTGAGGCGGTGCGGCAGCAGTTTCTGGTTTTTTGTCGCAAGCCGCGACAAAACTAGCCAATACAAATCCAATTATTATTAATCGAGCATTCATAAAAATCTTTCAAAGCATGAAATAGTAAATAGCAAAATATCCAAGCATCGCATTTATTAAACTGAATAAATATTCAATTAAGTCAACAAGATACTTGCGTTATCTAAAGTGTTAATGCATTATAGCTTTATTATAGACAGTTTAAATGTGACTTTTATTACCAATAACGACTATGCGACATGACGATTACTCATAACGAAACCGTATTAACTGGCGAAATATATGGCAAACAAACAGCAGCAAAGTTTGTGATGTACAACGTGCTTAAAGTAAATAAATCAGCCGTCACTTTGCAAAATATTGATAATCCGCTTAGTTTATTTGAAACGACTGCGCAAAAACTAGCTTGTTCAGGCTATGTGCGCATTAGCCAAACACCTTACATTAACACCGCAGTTTCTAGTGCAAAAAAGAGAAAAGTGGCAAAAAAACCATCACGCTGCCCTTACACTTTTGACTTTTTAGAAGCGCGCGCCGACAGTGAACGGCCTGCGCCAATAGTACCCGATCTATTCACGCATTAAACCTTTGTTGCAAACTCTGCAACGCGCACGCCCAATAGCCGTGCGGTTTCCAAGTCACCTTTGTTTACCTCATCTGGTGAAGAGTCGCTATGATAAATCACTGCAATATTACGCATCACTCACTCCTCAAGTTTAATATTAGATTGATGTTATATGCCCATATTGACATTTAATTAGCAGCCAATCTGTGCGATAACGAACATTAGCTGATGGTCATTTAATGATATGTGCCTTAATAAAATAAGGGGCTGCAATAGATTAGCTTAGATAAAAAGCGAATCTAGTACAGCCCCAATCAAAAAACCTGATCAGCAAAAATGGTTTAAATGGACAATGCTTGCTTAATTTTTTGCTTGATACTGGTATATTTTAAAGCATTTCTAAGGCTATTTTGACCAGGCAGCTTGTCTAGATAAGCCAATTGCGGCTTACCATTTTTAGCCACTTGCAAAAACGGTGCATCCACATTAGGGTCAATATCGCCCAATTTCATATACTCAACCACATAAGCCCAGCGGCTTTTCTGCGTAATATTGGGCGTTGTAGAGTGTAATAAAAACGATGAAAAAATCACCACGTCTCCAGGCTCGGCCGAGATAAACACTTTGTTTTCCGTATTGCCTTTATACACCACGTGGCTATCGTCTTTTTCAAACTTTAATAACCCTTTATGGCTACCAGGCACCACCCAAAGACCGCCGTTATCAGCTGTCATCGAGGTCATAGAAATCCAAAACTGGTAATGCTGATCTTTTAAATAGCTATATTGATTATCTTGATGCCAAGGAAATGTGCCAGCGCCAGGCTGTTTTTCGACCGCTTGATCCCAGCGCACCCAAATATCTGGCCCAGCGAGGGGCGAGAGTAAATCAATAATTTTAGCTTGCGATATAAACGCACGAATTTTTTCACTGCGGTGCATTAACAAGGCGTGAAACTTCAAATTGCCTTTATCTAACACATCATCGCCCGATTTTGTCGCCGCAGCCTCTTTTAAATCAGCCTCTAGCGCTGTAATTTCTGCTTGAGAAAATACATTTTTCAGGTAGATAAACCCATTTTTCTTAAATTCTTCTTGCATCGTCATCATTGCTAAAACCCAATCTATTATTTGATTTATATCATATACATAAATGATGCAAACTTAAATAGCCTATGCGGGTTTAGCAAGCTAATTAACTTCTTTTTGGCGGTTATATTCTTCAAATGTTTTATTTGCAGCATCCATACAACGTATACGTTCCGCATTATCATTGATCTTATTACACGCATTGCGCTGGTAAGCTTGACCAGTGTTGTAGGCTTGTTGCGATGAACAAGCTGTTATCAATACTGAAACTAATAAAACATTAACCATTAATTTCATTGATTATTCTTTGAATTAATTAATGATATTTTTGCCATCACTTCACGAATCGCAGCAATAACAGACTCAGGCTTATCAAGTGGAATGCCATGCCCACTATCCACCCATACTTGCTTGGTGTTTGGATATAGCCGCATAAAATCTTGACGTTTCTGATTTGCATCATCCGCCAATGCCGATTTAGCTTGCATAGGCTCTAACGCACTCAATATGATGACTGGTTTTTGCGTAAATGACGGCAACGCCAACACCGCTTCACCTGTCGAGTTGATTGCGTTCAACTCTTGTATTTCTACCGCTGATGTTGTTGCGCCATATGCTAAACGAAACCATGTTGGCCAGTTTTCTGGCGCGCCTTTGCCTTGTAATTGGGCTGGATGCGTAGAATCTACTAGCACCAGCGCGCTCACCTCATCTGGGTAACGTCGTGCAAATAGTTGCATATATAAACCACCCAGCGAGTGTCCAACTAATACATAAGGTGGCTGCAAACCTTTGCTTTTGAGCAAACCACGCAATTCATCAACCACATGGCTACCATCTCTTGGCGTAGAAACCGCATCACTATTGCCATAGCCAGGGCGATTATAGGCAAATGTTGTATTGTCCTTATCAATTTCTGGCAACACTTTTTTCCACCACTCAAATCTGCCGCCAAGCCCACTTTCAAAAATAATTGGAGTGGTCTGATGGTTTGTTATGGCGTATTCTACTTGCCGATTGTTGACGTGACCTGTGGTAGCGTTGGGCAATGATGTGCAAGCAGTCAGAAAAATGATCGCGAATAAAAGAAATTTTTGCGCAATTTTTTTTAGAATAAAAATTTTCATACCTTAATAAACTACAATCTAAATATTGTACTAGTGCATTACATTTACAGCATCAAACCTATCAACCCCGCCGTGGCCCGCCCCTC
>JANOWA010000071.1:0-11048 GCA_031417675.1 Methylotenera sp. | reverse complement strand
AAAAAACGCAGAATTTAGACTTTAAATATTAAAAATCTTTAGTCGCGCTTAAGCTAATAAAGATTACTGGAGAACTATCTTGGCTAGAAACTTAGACCCTAAATGCCGTCAGTGCCGCCGTGAAGGTGAGAAATTATTTTTAAAAGCTGAAAAATGCTTTACGGATAAATGCGCAATTGAAAAACGCAATTTCCCACCAGGACAGCATGGTCAACGTCGTAACTCACGTTTATCAGACTACGGTGTTCAATTACGTGAAAAACAAAAAGTACGTCGTATTTACGGTGTATTAGAAGGTCAATTCCGTAGCTACTACGCTGAAGCTGATCGTCAAAAAGGTATTACTGGTGAAAACTTACTTCAACTTTTAGAGTGTCGTTTAGATAACGTTGCATTCCGTATGGGTTTAGGTGGTTCACGTACTGAAGCGCGTCAAATCGTGCGTCACAACAGCATTAAAGTTAACGGTAAACGTGTGAATATTCCTTCATACCAAGTTAAAGCGGGCGATGTTGTTTCTGTTGCAGAAGCTTCAAAAGCGCAACTACGTATCAAAGGCGCGCTGGAAGCGGCTGAACAACGTGGTTTCCCTTCATGGTTAGAAGTAGATGTTAAAGCCTTTACAGGTACATTTAAATCTAAACCACAGCGTGATGATTTGCCTTCAACCATTAACGAATCATTGGTCGTTGAGTTGTATTCTAAGTAATTAGTACTTAGTTTAAACGCTCATTTAACCAATCACTCGAGGAATTTTATGCAAAACAATCCAACTGAATACTTAAAACCACATGTGGTTGATGTTGAAGTAATCACGCCATTGCGCGCTCGCGTCACTTTAGAGCCAATGGAGCGCGGTTTCGGCTACACATTGGGTAATGCATTGCGTCGTGTATTATTGTCATCAATTCCAGGCTTCGCTATAACTGAAGTGAAAATTGATGGTGTTGTACACGAGTATTCAACCATTGACGGCGTGCAAGAAGACGTTGTTGACATCTTGTTGAATCTTAAAGGTGTGGCACTAAAGCTGAACAATAAATCAGAAACGATTTTAACCTTAAACAAATCAACCGAAGGTGTTGTAACTGCTGGTGATTTTGATACAGGCCATGATGCTGAAATTGTAAATCCTAACCATGTGATTGCACACTTAACTAAAGGTGGTAAATTAAACCTAGAAGTTAAAGTGGAAATGGGACGTGGTTATCAGCCTGTTCCAGCGCGTCAAAAAGCCGATGAAGAAGACCGTATTTTGGGTTTCATCATGGTCGATGCCTCATTTAGCCCGATTAACAAAGTAAGTTATCAAGTTGAAAGCGCGCGTGTAGAGCAACGCACTGACTTAGATAAACTCATCATGGACGTTGAAACTAACGGCATTATCGAACCAGAGCAGGCGATTCGCGATGCAGCGCGCATTTTGATTGGTCAATTGTCTGTGTTTGCTAACTTAGAAGGATCACCTAGCGAAGTAGAAGTTAAATCTGCACCGCAAGTTGACCCGATTCTATTGCGTCCAGTGGATGATTTAGAGCTTACGGTGCGTTCAGCGAACTGCCTGAAAGCAGAAAATATTTTCTACATTGGTGATTTAATCCAACGTAGCGAAAATGAATTATTAAAAGCACCAAACTTAGGCCGCAAATCGTTGAATGAAATCAAAGATGTATTAGCAACCAAAGGCTTAACATT
Organism: Methylotenera sp.; assembly: GCA_031417675.1. Taxonomy (GTDB): domain Bacteria; phylum Pseudomonadota; class Gammaproteobacteria; order Burkholderiales; family Methylophilaceae; genus Methylotenera_A. Next base: position 9,353 of record JANOWA010000071.1, on the reverse strand, counting down.
GGGTATGAAGCTTGAAAACTGGCCACCAGTAGGTCTAGAAAAAGCGTAATTAAGTTTACGCTTATTATTAAAAGAAACTTAAGGAATTACTATGCGTCACGGTAATAGCAATCGTAAATTAAACCGCACTAGCAGTCATCGTGCGGCGATGTTCCGCAATATGTCAGTATCATTATTGCGTCATGAAATCATCAGAACAACTTTGCCGAAAGCAAAAGAGCTACGCAAATATGCAGAACCTTTGATTACGTTAGGTAAAGATGCAACGTTGGCTAACCGTCGTATTGCGTTTAGTCGCTTACGTGATCGTGATATTGTTGGTAAATTATTTGGCGAACTTGGCCCACGTTACAATGCACGTAAAGGTGGCTATCTACGTATTTTAAAATGTGGTTTCCGTAACGGTGACAATGCGCCTATGGCTTTGGTTGAGTTGGTTGATCGTCCAGATACAAGCGCGTTAGCCGTAGAAGCTTAAGAAATAAATGCAAAAAAAGCCAGCTATATGCTGGCTTTTTTGTTGTCTGTTAATTAATTGATAAAAACATTTGCAGCGATTCATGGCTAAATGGCCAGCTCAATTCAGCGCCAGAAATGCTGGATTTTAAAACAGGGATAGTGAGCGCATACTGGGCATATAAATGAGCATCATCTACAATATCGATTACAGATAAATTTAATGCGGCGTCAATGAATAGAATAAGATCAATTGCCTCCTCGCATAAATGGCAATTTGCGGTTGCATATAAAATGTAGTGATTATTGGGCATAAGTTTTTTTAAAAACCATTTAAATTCGCACGACACAGCCAAAGCAACTTAAAATATCGTTTAAATAAATATGGTTAGATAAGCTGTGTTAAATATAAGCACTATATTATCTGAAATTGAACTTGGCAAAACATACAATGGCAGAAATTCAAGACATTAAAGAAAGCTTAAGCGAGAACCTGCAGCAAGTTATCCCTCTTTTAGAGCGATATAAGCTAGAGGATGGCTATGCGCACCCAAGAGATATGGGTGAGTTGCAAACACTACTGGATGGCTTGCATCCCGCTGATGTGGCTGATTTATTAGAAGCCTTGCCAATAGAAGACCGGCTAAATTTGTGGGAGTTTGTTAAGGCGGACCGTGATGGCGATATTCTGCTAGAGGTGTCTGATGCGGTGCGTCAGACCCTGATTGCAGACATGGATTCAAGTGAATTACTTGCCGCAGCCGAACAGCTAGACACAGATGAGTTGGCCGATTTAGCGCCAGATTTACCCAAAGATGTATTGCAAGATTTGATGGAAAGCTTAGATTCGCAAAATCGCGAGCGTTTACAATCGACCCTTTCTTATCCCGATGATGCAGTGGGCGCGCTGATGGATTTTGACATTGTGACCATTCGCGAAGACATTACGCTTGAAGTTGCCATGCGTTATTTGCGCAGACTGGGTAAGTTGCCTGATTTAACCGATAAACTATTTGTGGTTGATAGAAACGATATTTTATTAGGCGTGTTGCCGCTGAAACGCATGGTGGTCAGTGATTTAAACGCAACAGTTGTCGATGTAATGGCAGTAGATACTGTGTATTTTCACCCAGAAGATATTGCCGATGAAGCAGCCACCGCTTTTGAGCGTTATGACCTTGTAACCGCGCCAGTAGTTGATGCCAATAACAAACTAGTAGGGCGCATTACCGTAGACGAAGTGATGGATTATATTCGAGACGAATCCGATTCTGATAGGCTGTCGATGGCAGGTTTGCGCGAAGAGGAAGACTTTTTCGCCTCCATTTGGAAATCTGTGCAAAACCGTTGGGCATGGTTGGCTATTAACTTAGTCACCGCATTAGTTGCGTCACGAGTGATAGGCATATTTGAAGGCTCAATTCAAAAAATTGTCGCGCTGGCCGCGCTTATGCCAATTGTGGCAGGCATTGGTGGCAACTCAGGCAATCAAACCATCACCATGATTGTACGCGGTTTAGCGTTAGGTCAAATTGCCTCGCATAACATGCAATCGCTTATCAAAAAAGAATTGGGTGTGGCTTTAATGAATGGCATATTTTGGGGAGGCATGCTGGGCTTAATTGCCTTTGCGCTTTATGGTAATTACAAGCTAGGTTTAGTGATGATGGCAGCGATGACCTTAAATTTACTGCTAGCTGCCGTCATGGGTGTAATAGTGCCGTTATTGATGACTAAGTTTGGACGTGACCCTGCGGTTGGTTCTAGTGTGTTAATTACCGCCGTAACCGACAGTGGCGGATTTTTTATCTTTCTAGGCTTGGCGACCATTTTCTTAATTTAGGTTGGCTTATATTTGACATGAATGGTGAAATTCAACAAATTTGGCAAGAGTTGCAAGGTGATCTATCCACACCTGCCGTGATGTGGCAAATTGCCATTATTATTGCGGCCGTGACTATCGCCTTGGCTATTAACGGCGCATTGCGCGCCTATGTGATGCAGCACGCGCCAGAGCAGTGGAAGCTGGCCATCGGCAGCATTAATCGCATGTTATTTCCGCTTTCTACGTTAGTGTTTGTATTATTCAGCCAATTACTATTATCTGGCTGGCAACACACAGGTTTGCTAAAGCTGGCGGGTCGATTGCTGCTTGCGATGGCAGCGATTCGATTAATCGTCTATTTGTTGCGCTATTTATTTTCGCCAGGCGGATGGCTAAAAGCGCTTGAAAGTGTGCTTGCTTGGAGTATATGGGGCATATTAGCCCTGTATCTGACTGGCTTGCTGCCGCAAATCATGCAGGGTATGCAAGACATGCGCTTTAATATCGGCAAAAATAACGTTAACTTGCTGTTGGTATTACAGGCTTTGCTCACCGTAATCGTCACCATATTTATTGCGCTTTGGCTGAGTCGCGTAATAGAAAATAAGCTCATGCGCGCCGAGCAAGTCAATGTAAATTTGCGCGTTGTACTGGGCAAAATTATACGCATCATATTGTTGTTTATTGCCACGCTAATAGCGCTATCTGCGGTTGGCCTAGACATTACCTTATTGTCGGTATTTGGCGGTGCGCTGGGTGTTGGCTTGGGTTTTGGCTTGCAGCGTATTGCCAGTAACTATGTGAGTGGCTTTATTATTTTGCTGGATAAATCGATGCAAATTGGCGATGTAGTTTCTGTCGATAAACATTACGGCGTGGTGCAAGAGCTGCGCGCGCGCTACATGGTATTGGGCAAACTTGATGGCACGCATGTGATTATTCCCAATGAAACCCTGATTACCACTGCGGTGGTCAATCACTCGCTCACCGATCATAAAGGCCGTGTGCAAATCGAGCTGGCTATTAGTGTTGATAGCCCGCTAGAGCAAGCCTTGCAATTAATGCAAGATATTGCCAAACAACATCCCCGCGTAGTGCAAACACCTAATCCTGCAGCACGCATTAAAGGCTTTAGCGAGCACGGCGTAGAGCTGACGTTGACGGTATGGGTGCTAGACCCAGAGAACGGTGCATTAAGCCTGCAATCAGCATTATTTATGGATATATGGAAAGTGTTTAAACAAAATAAAATTAGTTTTGTTAAATCAGAAGTAAAGCTGGATAGTTAAGCAACTAGGACAGTTACATGGGCGTAAAAAAACCCGCAGTTGCGGGTTTTATAATAAGAAACTTAATTATTTTAATTTGGTTTCTTTGTAAATCACATGCTTGCGCACCACTGGGTCAAACTTTTTGATTTCCATTTTCTCTGGCATGGTACGTTTGTTTTTAGTAGTGGTATAAAAATGACCTGTACCAGCACTTGATTCTAATTTAATTTTTTCGCGCATTTTATGCTCCTTATTCGGCTAAATAATTTAGCGCTTTAGATTTTCTGACCAGCAGCACGCATGCCAGCAAGTACAGCGTCAATACCGTTTTTGTCGATAGTGCGAAGTGCGTTATTGGTAATACGCATGCTTACCCAACGGTTTTCACTTTCTACCCAAAATTTGCGATTTTGCAAATTAGGTAAAAAACGACGTTTTGTTTTGTTTTGTGCGTGAGAAACATTGTTACCCACCATTGGCTTTTTGCCAGTTACCATACATACACGTGCCATAATAAACCCTTTAAACAACGCACTACGCTTGTAATGCTGTGCTTTTTTAGAAAGACCGCAATTATAGTACGAAAATCGGCTATTTATCAACCAGTAAATACGTTTTTTGCTAATTGATTGCTTAATTAATGTTTACCAGTGCTACCAAATCCACCTTCACCGCGTTCGCTGGTGGTAAATTCATCCACAATATGAAAAGCCGCTTGCACCACGGGCACAATCACCAACTGCGCAATGCGTTCCATCGGGTTCAGCAAGAACGGTTCTTTGCTACGATTCCAGCAACTCACTAATAATTGGCCTTGATAATCTGAATCGATTAACCCGACTAAATTACCCAGCACAATGCCATGTTTATGCCCCAAACCAGAGCGCGGCAAAATCAACGCGGCGTAATACGGGTTATCAAGGTAAATCGCCATGCCCGTGGGAATCAGTGTGGTATCGCCTGGGTTGATGGTTTGCGGGTGCTCAATGCAAGCACGTAAATCTAGCCCAGCCGATCCTGGCGTGGCGTAAGCAGGCATCATATGGTGCAAACGCGCGTCTAAAATTTTAATATCAACATCAATCATGGTGGTTTCTTATACAAACTAAAAGCCATATTTTATGCCAAATTTGCTTATTTATGCGCGCTAACTTTTAAAGCGATTTAAATTTAAGTTAATGTAAAACGCGCCTAATAAATGCCCTACAAGCCAATAACCATCAGGTTCGCAGGGAATTTTATGATGACTATTTATGTGAAAAAATTAAATGTTGATATGGTTTGCTGAATTTTCCAGACCAGTGGCTAACATACACATGCGGCGCCTCAATACTGGCGCTAAATTGTAAATCTGGCCGTAAAGCTTCTAATTGTTTAAACTCATCTACTGTTAACAAGGCATTACGCAAATGAAAAACGCTGCAATCTTTTAAGCGTTTAGATAGAAACAAGGCACAATAATCGGCAAACGGCGTAACGCTGTCGTCATACGTGCTATTTTCTTTAGCTTCCAGTAAGGCAGCTGCAGCTAGCGAATTGGCTTCAGCTAGTTGCGCTTGGGTGTAGCCTAAACTCGACATAAATTGATCGGTATCGGCTTTGCTTGCGGCTAAGTTTTTATTATTCGCATCAATTTGTGCTTGTTTTACGGCTTTATCTTGCTCTTCAAACACACTTATTGAATCACTAAAGCTAAAAACCATTAACTTGGGCATGTTATTGCTGGCGGCTAAATGCCGAATAAAACCATGCGTTTGCCAATGCATGCCAGTGCTTAAATAGCTTAATTTGGGTAACGCCAGCTTAAAAAAATTTAGTTCTGGCGCTTGCGGCAGCGTTAAACTTTCTAAATTTGGGCAACGCGCAATTAACGGTGTTATTTGCCCATCTTGAATATCGACAAAATTGTGGTCGGTTACGCAAGTTTGGCGAATAGTCAGCGCAAGCAGATTGGGAAAACTGCCTTTTGTAGCCAATAAAGCGGCAAAATCGTGGGTGCGCGAGCCATTTGCGCCTTCGTCTGGCCCCATAAATTTTAGGCTAACAATATCGTTAGCGGCTTCACCAATCGCTTTTAACGCTATTTCAAAGGCGTCTTCCCACACTTCGCCATCGTATTGCACATGCAAACCATTGCCGCCATCGGCAACCAGCAAGCGGCTTCTAAAGTCGTTGCAATGTAAGGCATCGTCATTTTCTTCGGCGCGATCCGCGTCAAGTGCATTTAGCGCCAGCTGTGCATTTTGCAAAATAGATAAGCTTTTTTGCATCAAAAGAACCTTTTTAAAAGTACCTTTCTAAAAGCACCAAATTATTTCGATGCCCTGGGAGCCGCATGAATATTAGCTTGCAGGCCTGCACTGGAATACTCGTGTCCAGTGGCATCAATATTCACTCGTGCTATCTCAACATACTTGCAATATGTTTTAAAATACCGTGCGCTACCATCTTTTTATCGGCTTTTGGCAACTGGTGTGTGCCAGCATCGTCAATCAATGTCACGCTATTGTCATCGCTGCCCATTGCGCTGGCAACATCGTTAGCCACAATTAGCGGCAATTTTTTAGCAAGTCGTTTTGCGCTGGCGTATTCAATTAGCTTTTCAGATTCTGCCGCAAAACCCACGCAAAATGGCGCATTGGGCAGGCTGGCGACATCTTTTAAAATATCTTTGGTGGCGGTTAGCTCTATGGTGAGTTTGCCAATTACATTATTTTGGTCACTTTTTTTGATTTTTTGCGCGCTTGGCTTGGCTGGCGTGTAATCTGCAACGGCTGCCACGCTGATAAAAATATCCTGATTTTTTATTTTTTCCATCACCGCTAGATACATGCTTTCAGCGGTATCGCTGCAGACCGCATGGATATTGGGCTGCAGGGCAGCGATTTTCTCTAGGCTAAACTCCACTTTGCCGTAAATTAAAGTAACGATTGCACCCATATCCGCCGCCGCTTCTGCCAACGCAAAGCCCATTTTGCCACTGCTTAAATTGGTAATCGCACGCACAGGGTCTATCATTTCTAAAGTCGCACCAGCGGTGATGAGTATGCGTTTGCCAGCCAGTAATTTTGGCGTAAAAAAGGCGTTAATGTCGCGCATTAATTCTTCTGGCTCTAACATGCGGCCAAGGCCGATTTCGCCGCACGCTTGGTCGCCGCTGCCCGGCCCTAGCACGGTAATATTGTCGGCAATTAATTGTGCAAAATTGCGCTGAGTGGCGGGGTTTTCCCACATTTGTTTGTTCATAGCGGGTGCAACTAGCAAGGGGCAATCTCGTGCTAAGCAGAGCGTTGAAAGTAAATCATCGGCACGGCCGTGCAATAATTTTGCGATAAATTCGGCAGTTGCTGGTGCAATTAAAATGGCATCGGCGTCACGACTTAGCTCAATATGCGGCATGCCGTTATCAATTGACGCATCCCACATACCAGTAAACACGGGCTTACCAGACAATGCTTGCATAGTCACTGGTGTAATAAACTGGCAGGCCGATTCGGTCATCACCACTTGCACAGCATAATCGGCCTTAATCAATAGCCGCACCAACTCAGCCGCTTTATAAGCTGCGATGCCGCCTGTGATACCTAACACAATTTTTTTGCGGCTATTTTTTTCTGTATTGGGCTTACTCATGGTAAATTGGCTTTATGCGTAAAATAATTCAATTAATCATCAGTTTAGCATGCGTGCTAATCCTCTGCATCAATTGCGCCGAAGCGCGGCGCATGAACCCCGAACTGATGAAGCCGCCATCTGCGCAAGCACCAAGCCAGCAAGAGCAAGTTGTGCGACCTCCAGAAGAACTGCTGTGCCAAGCTTGCTTAAAGCCTAATCCGCCACCGCCTGTGGCTAAGCGTGTGTGGGAGGCCGAAGTGCGCGACGCTGCTACTTGGGCGCGCTTAAGCAAAACCTTGCGCGGCAGCGAATACAGCAAATTTGTGATTGATGTAAAAACCAACAATATTTATTTTGTGGATAGTAATGTGTTTACCTTGCATGCCGATTTTGTGGTGGATTATTTGCAAAAATTGCCCCGCACGCCAGCCAATATGCGGGCTTACAATCAAAATTATAGTACGCAAAAACCGCAATTTATGTTGGGTTATTTAACGCATTATCCTGAAATTAACGAGTGGACATTCTCGTTTTGGGAGGGCGACACCATAACGCCTAAAGATATTAGCCGCGCCTATAAACGCTTACAACAGACATTTACGATTGCCAACTTAAAGTTTCGGCCTGATTCCAGCAATCAAGAAAAAGTCGCCGCGCGACTAAAACCCTATCGAATTGCAACCATTAACAATAACCAAATTTACAAAGCTTTGCCGTATCAAGCGTTTAACGTGGGCAAAGCGGTTGGGATGCTGCACATTGTGCCGCCTAATGCCAATATTGAAACCATTATTTTTGCTGATGACGACATTGTACTTTTGCAAACTAGCTACCCCGATATTGCGCCTGTTGGCGGCATAATCACCACGCGATTTTCTACACCGCTTTCACATGTGAATTTGCGGGCTAGTGCTTGGGGAATCCCCAACGCGACGATTAAAAATGTCCGCTTAGAATACGCAAAACTTAACGGGAAAGTAGTGTTTTACGAAGTGAAGGAAGATGGCTTTACCCTGCGCGAAGCGACGATTGATGAGGCAGAACAGCATAAAAAAGCCGTGGCTATAAAAACAAAAGTAGTGATGCCGCAGGTGGATTTAAACACCACTACTTTGTTGTCATTAGCAGATATTAGCGCGACTGATGCCACAAAATATGGCGCAAAAACAGCCAATTTGGGCGAAATCGTGCGGGCAAAGTTAGACTATGTCAATGTACCTGATGGCTTTGGCGTGCCGTTTAGTTACTATGTAGCGCACATTAAAGCGCATGGTTTAGAAACGAAAATTGCCGCCATGTTGCAAGATACGCGTTTTAGCAGCGATGCGGCTTGGCGCAAACAAAGTTTAGCCGATATTCGCAAAAGTATTCAAACCGCGCCGCTAGATTCAGCCGTGTTAAAACATATTTCTGGCCAATGGCAGAGTCAACTAAAAGGCGCGGGCGTATTTGTACGCAGTAGTACCAATGCCGAGGATTTAAAAGGCTTTAACGGCGCAGGGCTTTACGACACCGTGCCAAATGTGAAAGACGAAGCCGCGCTAGAAGCCGCTATTAAACAAGTGTGGGCCTCGGTTTGGAACTTGCGCGCAGTAGAAGAGCGCAACCATTTTGGCATTGCGCACGCCCAAGTTTACCCCGCAGTATTGATACAAATTGCCGTCAATGCTGCTGCCGCAGGCGTGTTGTTGACCACCGATATTTGGGGTCACCAAGCGGGTACTTACACCATCAACGCCAAGTGGGGATTAGGTATGCGCGTAGTAGAAGGCCAAAAAATTGCCGAGCAAATTTTGTTTGACACAGGCAACGACGGCACGCGGGTGATTAGTCGCAGCGACGAAACCACGATGCTAGTCGCCAGACCTAATGGCGGCGTGATAGAAAAAGCGGTGCCGAAAAGCGAGGCAATTTTAACGGAAAAACGTGCCAAAACCCTTGCCGACGCGGCTACACGCGTTGGTGAAGTATTTAACCAAGCGGACGTGTTGGATATTGAATGGGTGCTGGAAACTAAAACTGGCAGTGATGCAAAAATCAGTCAAGATGTGTTTTGGATAGTGCAAGCGCGGCCTTATGTACTTAAAAAAGTTAGCAGATAAGTATAAAAATGACTTTCGACTACAAAGGAATTTGAAATGGCAAACTTAATATGGCAGGCTTTATATGGCAATCACTGATTGGCC
>JANOWA010000070.1:0-1812 GCA_031417675.1 Methylotenera sp. | reverse complement strand
TATTTTGGCGAAATGGCGATTTTAACCCAAAAACCGACGACATCGAACGCCATAGTCGCCTCGGATGAAGCGCGTATTATTGTAATTTATGCCGAAAGTATCGACACCATGTTGGCAGATAACCCCAACATCACGATGCAGCTGCTCAAGCATTTGGCGGGACGATTACAAAGCAATTTTGCTTAAACGATACAATTAAATGGCTACTTCAACTTCCTCACCACCTAATCCGCAAGCGGTTCAAGCGCTAATTAATACGCTTAATAATGGCCAGCTTGCGCAAGCAGAAGCCTTAGCCAAAGACTTAATGACCAAGCATGCCAACACCTTCATTCTGCACCATGTGCTGGCACTGGCTTTAGATGGTCAACAAAAATTTGTAGCGGCGGTGACCAGTTACCAAAACGCGCTAAAGCTGCAACCCAATATGCCCGATTTGCAGTTTAATTTAGGCATCGCGCTCACGCAGTTAAATCGGCTGGACGAGGCTGCCAATGCTTACACACAGGCCATTCGTATTCAGCCCAATTTTTTTGAAGCGCATGGCAATTTAGGCACTATTTTGCAACGCCAAGGCAAGCTAGAAGAAGCCATTGCCAGTTATCAAAAAGGCCTAAAAATTAACCCGCAAGACGCGCGTGGCCATTTTAATTTGGGAACAGCCTTGCGCGACAAAGGTGATTTGGTGGCGGCGATTGCTAGTTACAAAAATGCCATTGCATTATTTGCCAATTACACCGATGCACACAATAATTTAGGCGAAACCTTGCGCGATTTTGGTGATATGGATGCGGCAGTAAAAAGCTACCAAGCCGCGCTGGCATTGAACGCTAGCCACTCCAACGCCAATTACAATATGGCCGAATTTTTATATTTGGCTAAAAAATATGATGAAGCAATTCAGTATTTTGAACGCTCGCAACTGGACGATTGGCAAGCGCGCAGCTTGTATTGTCTGTATAAAGCTGAGCACTTTGAGGCGTTCAAAACCAAGCTTGATACTATTTCAAAAAATACCCGTCACACTTCGCCTTTTATTAGCACGTTGGCGACGCATTATGCGATTAATTTTGACGAAGAAATTAGCTATAATTTTTGCAAAAATGCCTTCGATTTTGTGTATCAACAGCCGATTGCCGAATTAGCTGCGCCCAACAGCGCGCTCTTAAAACAACTTTTGCACGACATTAACAACGCCGATATTGCCGAGCGCGTGCAAGGCATGCTTTACAACGGCAAGCAATCGGCGGGCAATTTATTTAAACGGCCAGAAGCCTCATTCCGCGCGCTGGCCGAGCTGATTAAACAGCAGTTTTTAAACTATCAGCACACGTTTAAAGACGCCGATTGCGAACTGATTTTATCGTTTCCAAATGAGTTAGAATTTACTAGCTCTTGGTATGTAAAAATGCGCCAAGGCGGTCATTTAAGCCCGCACATACACGAAATTGGCTGGCTAAGCGGCGCAGTATATTTGGCTATGCCAACGCCAAAAAATAACGCCAATGAAGGTGCTTTTGAGTATGGTACGCATGGCGATGATTATCCTATTTTATCGCCTCAACAATTAAGCAGCTTTCCCAACGCGCAGGTGATGCCAAAAGTGGGTGATATTGTACTGTTTCCTTCCAGCTTATTTCACCGCACTATTCCTTTTAGCGCCAATCAAGATCGCATTTGCATTGCTTTTGACCTTAAGCCTGTCGCTAGTCCTATCCGCAAAAATTCTTATTAGTTTTTTGGCATAAATGTGTCAAAATATTGCACTTAGTTGACGAAGTTTAATCGCTAAAACTTCAACATCAACAACAA
>JANOWA010000069.1:0-3188 GCA_031417675.1 Methylotenera sp. | reverse complement strand
AACAGATGGCTAACAGGCGCAGATATTGACCCAGAATCAGTGCGTATTGATAAAAATGGCAGCCTTTGGCTAGGCGATGAGTTTGGGCCATTTTTAATTAATATTGATGCAAAAGGTAAGGTATTGCGCACAGAAATTCCGTTGCCCAATGTGATGACGCCTGACAATCCCAATCTCATCACCGCGCCTGCAAATTTAGCTTCTAGTGGCGGTTTTGAAGGCATGGCCATTAATCCAGCAGGTGATAAGCTGTACCCAATGTTGGAAAGCACCGTGCTGGGTGACCCTGAAAAAAGTTTAAGAATTTACCAATTTGCTATTAATAGCGCGCAATATGATAAGGCGTTTTTTCGTTACCAGTTAAATGATGGCACTAGTATTGGCGACTTTGTTGCGGTTAATGAACATGAGTTTTTGGTGCTAGAGCGAAATGACGCAACCGAACTGACAGACAATCCAATCAAGAAAATTTATCTAATTGATATTGCTAAATTTGATGGTGCAGGCTTTGTGTATAAGCAAGAATTGGTCGATTTAATGCAGCTACAAGACCCAGATGACTTGAATACCGATGGTCAAAAGACCTATGCATTTGCCTACTCACACATCGAAAATTTATTAATAATCGATAAAAATACCTTGCTTGTTGCCAATGATAATAACTACAAAGGGCGTACTTATTTTATTAAAGTTAAGCTAGATGCTGACCTAAATTTAGCCAGTTTTAATCAACCTAATATTAATACAAGTGCTTGGAGTAACCATAATAATAAGCCAGCGGGATTCAATTTCGGCGATCATACTTTTTTTGGTTGGGCAACGGTATTGCTGTATTTCTTGGCCAGTTTTAGCACAGGCTATCAAGCTAAATTAGCCAGCAAAAATCAAGAAAACAGTTATTTTTGGTTAGGCTTAACGATTTTATTGATTTTTTTAGGGCTAAATAAACAACTCGATTTACAAACCAACCTAACAGAATGGCTGCGTAGCACCTCAAAAGCGCATGGCTGGTACGAGCAACGCAGAGGTTTGCAGCTAGTATTTGTATCGCTGATGGGCTTAACCATACCACTGCTGCTTATTTCTTTGCGTGCATTTTTATACAACTCATGGCAACGCTACAAACTTACTTGGATAGGCGTTGTGTTGTTGCTGGTTTTTGTGTTGGTTCGCGCCGCTTCATTTCACCATGTGGATACTTTTTTTTACAAAACAATAGGCAGCTTACGCTATTATCAAGCATTAGAGATGCTGGCGGTTAGCTTAATCATTATTAGCACATTTGTTAAAAATAAATCGATGGCCTTGAACTTAAATGCCAAGCCAACAATTAAAAGTATTGTTGAGATTAAACAAGATGGCGAATCAATTGTGTGTCCAAAATGCTATAAACGGCCTGCTGCCGAGGCAATAAATGGACGTACTTTTAAATGCAAATTTTGTAAACACGTTTATCAAGTGCAGCTTATTTAATAACCCCAACTTAAGTACAATATGTATTCAATTTTAAAACCTTTGTTGTTTCAGCTTGATGCTGAATTTGCGCATGATATTACGCTTAAAACCTTAAAATTTTCTGAAAAAACGGGCGTTTTAAGTTTGCTTCCACAAGTGCCAGCGTGCGCGCCGCGCGAGGTGATGGGTTTGACTTTTTCTAACCCAGTCGGCTTGGCGGCGGGGCTAGATAAAAATGGCGCGGTGATTGATGGCATGACCGCATTGGGTTTTGGATTTATAGAGATTGGTACCGTGACGCCGCGCCCGCAGCCTGGCAATGCTAAACCTAGACTATTTCGCGTAACCGAAGCTGAAGGTATTATTAACCGCTTTGGTTTTAACAACTTGGGCGTAGATAATCTAGTTGAAAATGTGAAAGCGGCTAAATTTCGCGGCGGCCATTCTAATCAAATACTTGGCATTAATATTGGCAAAAACTTCGATACGCCTAATGAAAGCGCAGTAGATGACTATTTAATCTGCATGCAAAAGGTGTACGAACATGCTGGCTATATTACGATTAACATTTCATCGCCCAACACCAAAAACTTACGCGCGCTGCAAGAAAAAGAAGCCTTGTCTAGTTTGCTGAAAACGCTTAAGTTACAACAAACCAAGCTGGCCGAGCAGCATGGCAAATACGTACCAATAACCCTAAAAATTGCGCCAGATTTAGATGAAAACCAAGTGATTGAAATTGCTAATTTATTAATGCAGCACCAAATAGATGGCGTAATCGCCACCAATACAACGTTAGCGCGCGAGCCTGTGAAAGGCATGAAAAACGGTGCAGAGGCAGGCGGGTTATCGGGCGCGCCTGTTAAAAACCTTTCTACCTTGGTCATTCAACAATTATCCAAACAACTACAAGGCGCATTGCCAATTATCGGTGTGGGCGGCATTTTAAGCGGTGCAGACGCGGTTGAGAAAATCGCCGGGGGTGCCAGCCTTGTGCAAGTGTATAGTGGGCTAATATACAAAGGGCCAGCACTGGTGCATGATATTTGTAAAGCGCTGGGTTGATTTTTTGTTGATAGATTTTTATCGCTTTGTCATTGCGAGGAGGCTTCAGCCGACGCGGCAATCTATTACTGAATATGGATTGCTTCGCCTCTAAGGCTCGCAATGACAAAGTTGAATTTGCCAATTCTCTATTCGTATCGCCGCTGCCCTTACGCCATGCGCGCTCGAATTGCGTTGAAATTGGCGAATATTGAAGTGGAAATTCGCGATATTTCATTGCGTGATAAGCCAGCACACATGCTGCAAGTTTCGCCTAAAGGCACTGTGCCAGTGTTGATTTTTGATGATGGCAGCGTAATAGACGAAAGCTTAGAAATTATGTTTTTTGCGTTAAAAACGCATGCCCTGCAGCCCAGTATCCATGCGGCTTGCAGGGCAGTTGTTGCAGAGAGCGATACGCAGTTTAAACGCGCTTTAGATGCGTACAAATACCCCGAAAAATATCCAAATAAACCCCAAACCCAGCATCGTGCAGACGGCGAAATTTTTTTGCAAAAACTAGAAAATTTGCTGCAACAAAACAATTATTTGTTTGGTACCACATTTGGCTTTGCGGATATTGCAATATTCCCGTTTATTCGGCAATTTGCCGCCGTGGATAGCGGCTGGTTTGAAATCAGCCCTTACCCAAATCTGCGCGCATGGTTAAAAAATTGGACTAATACAGA
>JANOWA010000068.1:0-2664 GCA_031417675.1 Methylotenera sp. | reverse complement strand
ATGACAGCCACCAACAAATCTGGCCAGGCACTGCCGCTACCAAACACACCAAATGCCGCAAGCATGACGGCTATATTACCAATGGCATCATTGCGGCTGCATAACCAAACCGAGCGCATATTGGCATCGCCCTCGCGATATGCATATAACATAAAAGCCACGCTGGCATTGGCTAATAACGCGATTACACCAATCACACCCATAGCCCGCGTAGGGCGCACTCGATTGCAGTGCGCCGTATGTAATGAGCAATGCATTAAGATAAAGATAAAATGGATTACAGACGTGCATGGCACCCAGGGGGAACTTATTTTTTTACCGTAAATTTGTTGCAACGTAAAAACAATCATTTATTGGTTAAACAAATAGATGTGTTACGTGGTGCGATAGCTCGGGTTAAAAAGAAATACCCATTTATCATACACGCATGGGTAGTTTTGCCAGAACATATGCATTGCGTGATTGAACTGCCCGAAAGTGATGCGGATTTTAAAACACGATGGATGTTAATAAAAATGCTATTTAGTAAAGCAATGCCAAAAACGGAGCACCAAAGCACAACGCGCATACAAACGCGTGAGCGTGGTATATGGCACAGTCAATTAAGCGTCTTGAAAAGGATTTTGGCCCAGTAGATAAAAATGCGTCAGACTTTAAACGTTCAGCCAACAACAGAGAGGCGTTTAAAGATGAGGCAAGAAGAATAAGGCAGGATGGCGGTATTGGGAAAGGAATCGAGAGAAACCATAATCAAAGAAACTCGCCAGGTGAAAAGTATTTACGTCAGGATGGACAATAAATGAATATTACTAATTATGACGAAATAAGAAAAGTTGGTGTATATAACTATGCAAGCTATCAGTCAGATAAAGCCTCGGATATTATCGATAAATTTAAAAACGGCCTTGCTGATGCAATATTTGTTGCGCCTTACCGTGGCTTTAAGGATATATCTCTAGACTGTCTGTTAGATTTGAAAGGATTAAAAGCGATAAATATACAGCAATCCGACTTAGCATTAGATGTGCTTTATGACATGCCCCAACTAGAATATTTAACTGTTGATGAAACAAAACAAACATTAGATTTTGAACGTTTGAAAAATTTGACAACACTATCAATAGACTGGCATAAAAAACTATTCAAGAATGCTGATTTGTCAAACCTTAAAGTTTTAGCTCTAAGTAAATATAAATCTACTACAAATGACCTAACAGATTTCCCCTACTTTAATCATTTGCAGCGGTTAGTTTTAACACAAGGGACAATTTCAAGTTTGAATGGTATTTCAAGACTCTCGGAGCTAAATGATATGGCTTTACATTATTTAGCTAAATTAGAACACTTGGGCGAGCTAGACTTACCCGAATTAAAAAAATTTAGAGCAGAAAACTGTAAAAGACTGGCGGGTTACGAGCAACTTGGCGCATGTTTGAATTTAGAAGATTTAGACTTGCATAGATGCGGCACTATAAAATCAGTAGAATTTATAAGAAATCTCAAAAAACTTAAATCATTTCGGTTCAATGATACTGAAGTTGCAGATGGTGATTTAGGTCCACTTTTGGGTTTAGAAGATGTTTATTTCACAGAGAAAAAACATTATTCGCATAAATTAAAAGACTTTAACCAAGCGTTGATTGGGGTTGATGTGAACAAGCCTGCGTAGATTGGAAATTTGGCCTAATTCTTCCGCAAGTAAATTAACTAAACCAAGCATTATTTTATTCATTTAATAATAAAAGGGTCGTCATCATGGCAATTATTCGCTTTAGCACACTGGTTAACAATCAAAGCATTAGTTTTAACCCCGCAACCGATGTGCTGTTGTTTGATGATGCCACCTTTCTTACAAATCAGTTAATTAATATCAGTTGTCTTTAGCTGAATAGATGCGAGCTCAAGAGATGCGCGTTTTAATACATGCACTGCGGCGGAAAGACCTAAGCTAGCCATGATGACAGCCACCAACAAATCTGGCCAGGCACTGCCACTGCCAAATACACCGAGTGCAGCAAGCATGACGGCTATATTACCAATGGCATCGTTGCGGCTGCATAACCAAACCGAGCGCATGTTGGCATCGCCCTCGCGATATGCATATAACATAAAAGCCACGCTGGCATTGGCTAATAACGCGATTACACCAATCACACCCATAGTATAAGGCTCTGGTACTGCGCCTGTTTTGAAGCTCCACAAGGCTTTTGCCAATACTAATAAACCAAATGCGCCCATGGTTAAACCTTTAAGTACAGCGGCTCGCGCACGCCAAAGCAAACTCATAGAGAGTACCGCTAACGATACGCCGTAGTTGGCAGCATCTCCAAAAAAATCTATTGCATCGGCCATCAGTGATACTGAGCCAGAACTGAATCCACCTAGTACTTCGAGAAAAAACATAACCAAGTTAATAGCAAGTGCTGCCCACAGCACTTTGCGGTAACGAGCAGTTTGCGCTACGGTTGCATCGCACGCATTATCACAGCAGGTTTTAGCCATATTTTCCTTAAATTAAAACCCTAATGCCCTCGCACCTTGATAAAAAATAAAGCTCACAACCCAAGCTAAGCCTAATGACCAGGCGATAGACAGCCACATAAACGCACTGCTTTTTGATTCACTTTTCATGGTGGCGATGGTGGATAAACAAGGCGTGTAAAT
>JANOWA010000067.1:0-3528 GCA_031417675.1 Methylotenera sp. | reverse complement strand
TGATATTCCATTTGAATACTACAAAACCTTTACCGTAGACGAAAAATTTGGTTTTAACAAAATGACCAAAGCCATGTTCTTTGGCGATTTAGCTAAACATAGCTTGGTTGGCTTGGCGCTTGGGTTGCCCATTTTATTTGCCGCGCTATGGCTAATGCAAGGTGCTGGCCAATATTGGTGGTTTTATTTGTGGCTGGTATGGAGCGTATTTAATATTGTGATGTTAGCGGTTTACCCCACTTTTATTGCGCCAATATTCAACAAATTTACGCCGCTTAATGATGAAAACTTAAAATCTCGAATCGAAGCACTGTTAATTAAGTGCGGCTTTAAATCGCAAGGCTTGTTTGTCATGGATGGCTCTGCACGCAGCAGTCACGGTAACGCGTATTTTACAGGTTTTGGTAGTAGCAAGCGCGTGGTGTTTTTTGACACCTTATTAAGCCGCTTAAATACCGAAGAAATCGAAGCAGTGCTCGCGCACGAGCTTGGCCACTTTAAACATCATCACGTCATTAAGCGTATTGTCATGCTATTTGCCATGAGCTTCGCTGGCCTTGCTTTATTGGGCTGGCTCATTAACCAAGCTTGGTTTTACAACGGCTTGGGCATCACAACGCCTAGCAACCATATGGCGTTGATGCTATTTTTATTGGTTTCGCCTGTATTCATGTTCTTATTACGCCCACTGATGGCCAGCTATTCACGCAAAAATGAATTTGAAGCTGATGATTATGCCGCCAAGCATGCGGACGCTAATAAACTGGTGGATGCACTAGTCAAGTTGTATCGCGATAACGCCTCTACGCTCACGCCAGACCCGCTGCACTCGGCGTTTTACGATTCGCACCCGCCTGCCAGCATTCGTATTGCTAAATTAGCGGCCTATACTCATTAAAAGGAGTAACAGTGATGACAAAATTTATCTTAATACTTTTCTGCCTTTTGTTTAGTACGTTAAGCCTTAATGTGGCGGCCGAGGCAGTTGCCAACCCGCTATTTGCTAAAGCAGATGTTACGGCTGGCAAAGCATTGCACGAAAAAAATTGTATTAGCTGCCACGCCAGCAGTTACGGCGGCGATGGCACGGGCATTTACACGCGCGAATACGCCAAAGTTAAAACCAGCAAAGGTTTAGTGGCGCAGGTGCGCAACTGCAACACCATGATCGGCCTGAAGTGGTTTGAAGAAGAAGAGTTGAACGTGGCGGCTTACCTTAATAAAACCTACTACAAATTCGATCAATAAATGCAAGCTTTAGTAGTTGCCGCCTATGGCAAGCGTTATGAAGTAGAACTAGTAGACAAAAGCCGCATTAGCTGCGTAACGCGCGGCAAAAAAACCGATTTAGCCTGCGGCGATAGGGTGAATATCAAACTCACCGACAAGGCCGAAGGCGTTGTCGAATCTAGCCTGCCACGCCAATCGTTGCTGTACCGTAGCAATACCTTCAAAAGCAAAATACTCGCCTCAAACGTCACGCAAATTATCATCGTGCTGGCAACGCAACCGAGCTTTTACGAGGCTTTGCTCAATCGCTGTCTAATCGCCGCAGAAGCCGCAAAAATCAAACCGCTCATCGTGCTAAATAAATGCGATTTGGGCGATGCGACGGATGCCAAAAACAAATTAAAATTGTATCAAGATTTAGGTTATGAGGTTGTACATCTCTCGGCCAAACAAGATATTAGCGCGCTAAAGCCGCATTTAAGCAAACACCAAAGCGTGCTGGTGGGCCAATCAGGCATGGGCAAATCTACCATCATCAACGCCCTGCTACCCAAGCAAAATGTACGCACGCAAATCATGAGCGAAGCGCTCGATAGCGGCAAACACACGACCACCGCTACGCATTTGTATCATCTTAATGAACCTATTTTTGGCGAAAACACGAGTTTAATTGATTCGCCAGGTTTACAAGAATTTGGCTTAAATCATTTATCGCAACAAGATTTAGAGTTGGCTTTTATCGAGTTTAAACCCTACCTTGGCCATTGCCGTTTTAATAATTGCAGCCACAGCCACGAGCCAGATTGCGCTATAATACAAGCCATTGCGCAGCATAAAATTTCTACTGTTAGGCATGCTATTTATCAAGTTATTTCATCGGAATTAACGTATAAACAAACACTTTAAGCACTTTTTTGTAAAAAATTGTTATCAATCTCGGCTAACTCTTCACACACAACCTAATTTCACTTAACATCTGCTGGGATGGATTATTGATAGGTTTTGTTGATTATTACATTTAATTGGCGTACAAAAATCTTAAAACAATGATTGATATTAAAAAAGAGTTGGTCGAAGTTGCTAGGCTTTCACTCGGCATGTACGTGCTTGAGCTTGATAGGCCTTGGGCAGGCACGCCCTTTATGTTGCAGGGTTTTTTGCTGGACGATGAAGCAGACTTGGAAAAGCTTATTTCGCTTTGCCAGCATGTTTATATTGACCGCACCCGATCGATTTCTCACCATTTTGTTGCGCCTGCCAAAGTCAATGTTGCGTTTAAGCGCGAAGGTGCCATTATGCGGGTTAAAAACCCTGGCACCATCACCTCAGATAAAGCAATTAACGCAAATATCACCAAAAAATATACCGATAAAACTTCTTTTATTGATATTTTACGCGATTTAAAAAACTATCAAGCGCCACAGAACGTGGTGAGCAATAGCCAAAGTGGCGCTATTTATAATGTGAAGTACGTCAGCGAAAGCACTGCGCCTATATCGATGCCAAATTCATCGGCCACAACCAAAACCGAGCAAGACTCAATTGCCAAGCAAATGGTGAGTGATATTAGTGGTTTTGTCAGCGGTATGTTTAGACGTGAAAAGTTGAGCACCCGCATTGATAAAGTCACCGACACAGACAAAAAATCCACCGATTCGGATGACAGTTACCGCATTACCATTTACGAAGAAGAGCGCCCCGTAGAGAATGAAATTGCCGCTATTTTGCCCGTTTACGAGCAATCGCAAATAGCCACAAGGGCGATTTTTGATAGCGTTGCAAACGATCACGATCTTGATTTAACCGCGGTCAGTGAAGTGTTAGATAACATGGTGGATAGTATTGGTCGCTCACCAGATGCGCTGCTGTGGCTAGCTAAGCTTAAGCAAACTGATAACTATGCCTACAATCACGCATTGAATGTGTCTATTACCTTAATGGCGTTTGCAAACTTTTTAGCGCTTTCTAAAAATCAAATTAAAGATATTGGCTTGGCTGGGCTATTGCAAGATGTGGGCAAAGTTAAATTGTCAGCAGATATTTTGCTAAAAGAAGGCAAGCTCACGCGCGAAGAATTTGAACATGCACAACAGCACGTCGAAGAAGGCTTAAAAATATTAGAAAATACACCTAATATTCCCACCACCGTGATATTTTTAGTTGCGCAACACCACGAAAGAATTGACGGCACTGGTTACCCCAATCAATTACGTGGTAGCCAAATTGGCTTACCCTCGCAAATTGCTGGCTTAATTGATACCTATTGCGCGCTAACCAGTCATAAATCTTATGCAAAAG
>JANOWA010000066.1:0-6375 GCA_031417675.1 Methylotenera sp. | reverse complement strand
CTGGGTTTACAAAAAAATGATATTCAAAGGACTAATGATGCAAAAACTGATTATATCTCTGATTTTAAGCTTATTTTCTAGCGCAATCATGGCCGAGGAATGGGCGTTTGACGTATATTTAGATAAAAACAAAATTGGTACGCATACGTTTAAGCTAGATGAAGCTAACTTATTGACTAGTAAAGCAAAATTTAAGGTAAAAATATTATTTATCGAGGCCTACAAATACGATCATACGGCCAAAGAGCAATGGAAAGAAGATTGCCTAGCAAATTTAGATGCGCACACGGTCGAAAACAAAGTCATCACGGATGTTAAAGGTGCCATTAAAGGTAGTGCGTTTGAAGTGAGTGATGGTAAAACAAGCCAAAACTTACCTGCTTGCAGCATGACATTTGCCTATTGGAACCCTAAAATACTCACACAAACCAAACTGCTAAACCCGCAAAATGCCGAATATTTGGACGCTAAAATTGAGAATTTAGGTGCTGAAACAATTTCAGTTAGAGGCGCCCCCACCGACACGACCCATTACAAATTAACAGGCGCAATCAACGGTAAAAATAAGCTTAAAATAGAACTTTGGTATACGCAAAATCAAGCAGGTAAGCAACAATGGGTGGCATTAAAATCCACCACGCCAGAAGGCTATGTTATTAATTATAAGTTAATATAATCAATATGATAAAACAATTAATTAAAGCATTACTTTTAATATTGCTAGTTAGCGTTATGGCTAGCTGTGCGGGGAACAAAATGAATGAAATTGCAACGGTGAACCCAGTCGATATTCCGCGCTTTATGGGCGATTGGTATGTGATTGCGGTGATTCCAACACCGATTGAAACGCAGGCCTACAACGCGATTGAGAACTACAAATTAGATGCGGATGGCACAATCGCCACCACCTTCACCTATTACAAAGGCGCGTTTGATGGGCCGCTCAAAACTTATCAACCGCGCGGCTTTGTGAACAAAGAATCAGGCAACGGCGTGTGGGGCATGCAGTTTATTTGGCCGATTAAAGCGGATTTTCGCATTGCCTATTTAGATGAACAATATCAACGCACCATTATTGCCCGTAACGCACGCGACTACGTGTGGATTATGGCGCGCACCCCACAAATAAGCGATGCGCAATACAAGGATATGACTGATTTTGTGAAAAATTTAGGTTACGATATGGGCAAATTAAGGAAAGTACCGCAAGATTGGTCAAAAAAACCTAACAGCGTGAGTCAATAAAATGTTACCTCCAAAACAATCACTTTTTGCCTCATTTATCGGCTGGTTTGACAATACCGCCACGCATTCAAACACCAGCAGTAACCACATTGACTGGTGGCGTGTGATTCCGTTTGTACTCATGCACTTGGCTTGCTTTGCCATTATTTGGGTAGAATGGAGCTGGTTTGCAGTGGTCTTCGCCATTGCACTTTACGCGATTAGAATGTTTGCCATCACCGGTTTTTATCACCGCTATTTTGCACACAAAGCTTTTCAAACCTCGCGTTTTGGCCAGTTTATGTTCGCTATTTTAGGCGCAACCGCCGTGCAACGCGGGCCGTTGTGGTGGGCTGCCCATCACCGCAATCACCATGCACATTCCGATCAAGAAGATGATGCACACTCCCCTGTGCAACATGGTTTTTTGTGGAGTCACATCGGCTGGTTTTTATCGACTGCCAATTTTGCGACACATTTAGAGCGTGTAAAAGAATTAGCCAAGTTTCCCGAGCTGCGATTTTTAGATCGCTTTGATATCATTGTGCCAATTGTATTCGCCGTGAGCATTTTTGGCCTTGGCGAATTTTTGGGTAGCTTTGCACCGCATCTTAAAACAAACGGCTGGCAGCTGCTAGTGTGGGGCTTTGTAATTTCAACCGTGGCCTTATACCACGCCACTTTCAGCGTGAACTCACTGGCACATGTATGGGGGAAACGACGCTACAAGACGCGTGACCACAGCCGTAATAACTTGATTATTGCCTTATTTACCTTGGGCGAAGGTTGGCATAATAACCATCACCATTACCCAGGCTCGGCCAGCCAAGGCTTTTATTGGTGGGAGATTGATTTCACTTATTATGGATTACGCTTGCTAGCCGCGCTGGGCTTAATTTGGAATTTACGTACAGTGCCAATTGAAATTCGCGAATCGAAAAAATACTAAAAATTGATGAAAATTGCTATTATTGGGAGCGGTATTTCGGGCTTAACGCTTGCCCATCATTTGTATCAACAGCACAACATTACCGTGTTTGAAGCCAACAGCCACATTGGCGGCCACACGCATACGCATGCGATTGATTTATTTGGACAAAGCTATCAAGTTGATACAGGCTTTATTGTGTTTAACGATCGTACTTACCCGCACTTTAATGCCCTACTCAACGAAATAAATGTGCCTTGGCAGCCCAGCAGCATGAGTTTTAGCGTGCGCAACGAAGCAACAGGTTTAGAGTACAACGGCACCACAATCAACAGCTTATTTGCACAGCGGCGCAACTTTTTAAAACCCAGTTTTTACAGCATGATTACGGATATTTTGCGTTTTAATAAAGAATCGTTAGCGCTTTTAGAAACGGGTGATGAAATTTCACTGGGTGATTATTTAACGCAAAACCATTACAAGCCATTGTTTATAAACAATTATATTGTGCCAATGGGCGCGGCAATTTGGTCAACCGATGCCGCGCAAATGATGGACTTTCCCGCTCGATTTTTAGTACGCTTTTTCCATCATCACGGCATGTTAACAGTCAACAATCGGCCGCAATGGCGCACCATTGTTGGGGGTTCGGCACGTTATGTAGAGGCACTTTGCGAGCCATTTAAGTATAAAATTAAGCTAAATACGCCTGTTGCCAGCGTGCGCAGGTTGCAAAAGTCAGTATTACTTAAACCGCAACATGGTGAAGAACTAACGTTTGATTACGTATTTTTTGCTTGTCATAGCGATCAAGCATTAGCGATATTAGGCGCGGATGCCAGCGCAGCAGAAAGCGAGATTTTGGGCGCGATTCCTTACCAAGAAAATAGCATTTACCTACACCATGACCGCAGTTTGTTGCCCAAACGTAAACTGGCTTGGGCGGCTTGGAATTATCATGTTAGCGAGCAGCCTAGCAATAAAGTACAAGTGACCAATCAATTGCCCGTCACTAATAAAGTACAAGTGACTTATAACATGAATATTTTGCAAAACTTAAAATCGCCAGAACCCATTTTAGTCACTTTAAACCATACCGATTTAATTAATCCGGCCAAAGTCATCAAGCGTCTTAAATATACACATCCCGTTTACACCATCGCTGGCGCGGCTGCGCAAGGCAGGCACGCAGAAATTAGCGGGGTGAACCGTACGAGTTACGCAGGCGCGTATTGGCGTAATGGCTTTCATGA
Source organism: Methylotenera sp. (assembly GCA_031417675.1). Classification (GTDB taxonomy): domain Bacteria; phylum Pseudomonadota; class Gammaproteobacteria; order Burkholderiales; family Methylophilaceae; genus Methylotenera_A. Next base: position 2,970 of record JANOWA010000066.1, on the reverse strand, counting down.
AGACGGCGTGGCGAGCGCGCTAACCGCGCTTGAACATTTTGCAGCATTTAATCAACGTGAATAGTGCCATTTACCAAGGTTTTATTGCGCATCAGCGTTTTTTACCAAAAGCGCATGGTTTTCGTTACAAAGCGTTTATGATGTATTTAGATTTAGACGAGCTACCAAGCTTATTTGAAAAAATGCGATTTTGGTCGCTAGAGAATTCCAACATCGCTACCTTTAAACGCGCAGATTATTACGGCAACCCGCAAAAACCGCTGAAAGATGAAATAGGCACACTCGTGTATGCCGCTATAGGCCAACAACCACGCGGTGCTATCTGCTTGTTAACCAATATGCGATATTTTGGTTTGTGCTTTAACCCAGTTAGTTTTTATTATTGCTTTGAGGCTGACGGCACAACATTGCAAGCCATTGTCACACACATAACCAACACGCCCTGGGGCGAAGATTACGCTTATGTGCATGATTATAGTGCTGAAAAAACCATCAAAGAGACCAAAAACGGGCAAATTACGGCATTTAAATTAGCCAAAAATTTTCACGTCTCACCTTTTATGCCGATGGATATTGACTACGATTGGGCGTTTAAACTGGAAGCCAACCAACTATTAGTCCACATGAAAAATATCAAAAATAATCAACAGCTATTCAACGCGACACTGGCACTACAACGTACAGAAATAAGCCCTGCCGCGTTAAATCGCGCCATACTTTCTTACCCGTTTATGACGTTAAAAGTCGTGCTGGGCATCTACTGGAACGCGCTTTTGCTATGGCTAAAACGCGTACCTTTTTATTCTCACCCTTCAAAAACTAATTAAATATGGCACAAGAAACCTTAACCGCAGCATTAAAATCAAAACAACGCAGTGCGTGGCTACAGCAATTCGCCCGAAGACAAGTGTTGGCGCGGCTTTCAAGGCTGCAAATTGGCCAGCTAACTTTAATTGAAAACGGCCAGCAAACCGTTTTTGGCCTTGATACACGTATTAAAGCAACTGTGACGGTGAATGACGCCCATTTTTATGGCGAGATTGCCTTTGGCGGTAGCATTGGCGCGGGTGAAGCGTATATGCTGGGTTATTGGCAGGCAGACAATCTCACCAATGTGATCCGCATATTCGCTGCCAATCAAAGCGTAATGGATGCGCTGGAGGGTGGCTACCAATGGCTATCTAAGCCATTTTTAAAAATATTACACTATTTAAACCGCAATACGGCTGACGGCAGCCGCAAAAATATTGCCGCGCATTATGACTTGGGTAACAATTTTTTTAAGCTGTGGCTAGACCCCAGCATGATGTACTCTAGCGCGATATTCTCGCCCTTAAATTTAAGTTTAGAGGCAGCATCAGCCAAAAAACTACAGGTTATCTGTGAAAAATTAGACTTAAAACCAAGTGACCATGTGGTCGAAATTGGCACAGGCTGGGGCGGTTTTGCTATTTATGCGGCAAAGCATTATGGCTGCAAAGTCACCACAACTACCATCTCGCAGCAACAATATGACGAAGCAGTATTACGCGTAAATGCTGAAAATTTAACTGATAAAATAACACTTTTGTTAAATGATTACAGAGACTTAACTGGACAATTTGACAAATTAGTATCAATTGAAATGATTGAAGCAGTTGGCCATCAATTTTACGATGTTTACTTTAAAAAATGTGCCTGTTTGCTAAAACCAGATGGCATGGCGCTGATTCAAGCCATCACCATTGTTGACCAACGTTTTGAAGCGGCGAAAAATAGCGTGGACTTTATTCAGCGTTATATTTTTCCAGGCTCTAACATCCCTTCTATCACTGCTTTGTTGCACAGCATCACAAAATCAAGCGACTTAAAATTAGTCGATTGTGAAGACATTGGTCCGCATTATGCAAGCACACTACGCAAATGGCGCGAAAACTTTTTCGCCAATATCGATGCGGTTCGCGGCCAAGGTTACTCAGAAGAATTTATCAACATGTGGGCATTTTATTTGTGCTATTGCGAAGGTGGCTTTGCCGAGCGCGCACTGGGTGATGTACACTTGCTGCTCGTGAAACCCGAAAATCGTCGAGATGCAATTCGCTAATATTCAATGGCAAGAATCCGTTAACGTTAAAGATAGACCCTACTCGCTTGATTTTAATGATGTTTATTTTAATTCAGAAAATGGTTTGCAAGAAACCGAATATGTTTTTATTGCGCACAATCAATTAAAGCAACGCTTTTCCGCCTTAACAAACGATACTTTTTGCATCGCAGAAACGGGTTTTGGCACGGGCTTAAACTTTTTGACTGTTGCTGCGCATTGGTTAGCTTTAGCGCCAAAAACGGCAACCTTACGTTTTATTAGTATTGAAAAACATCCATTACACCCCGCAGATTTTTTCTATGCTTTCAATCTTTGGCCGCATCTGCCTGAGGTTTCAAGCGAGTTAATCACACAGTACGGCAATTTAAAAACGGGGTTAAATTGCTTCAAACTTTCAAATAATATCGAGTTACATTTACATATTGGTGACGTGGTTGACGTGTTGCCGAACTTAAAAGTATTTGACGAAATTTGGGTGAATGCTTGGTTATTAGATGGTTTTGCGCCTGCCAAAAATCCGGATATGTGGCTGTATGAAACCTTAAATCACATAGCGCGCATTTCTACTGGCGGCACGACATTCGCCACCTTCACCAGCGCCAGTGCTGTGCGAAAAAACTTAGAAAAAGTGGGCTTTCGTGTTAAAAAACACCCAGGTTTTGGCAAAAAACGCGAAATGCTAGCGGGTTATTTTGGCGGTCATTAACGTATGAGTACAATAGTGATTGGCGCGGGTATTGCAGGTTGTGCAACGGCTTATGCGCTCGCGCAGCGCGGCATTAAAGTCACATTAATAGAACGCCACGCAGCAATCGCGCAAGAGGCTTCTCCACGTTGGCCAATCCCCTGCCCTCCGGCCAACTCTTTCCGATTCTCGGTGCCGC
>JANOWA010000065.1:0-13316 GCA_031417675.1 Methylotenera sp. | reverse complement strand
CCTACCTAAGAGAACAACAAATTAAAGACAAATCTTTCCGCACCATCCCCTCCTCCTAACTACCCCAGGGGGACAACAACAACCCCGGCCGAACACTGGGTGCGACACTCCGCGCTGAGCACTACGCTGCATTCCGACGACCGCCCCCTACTTGTTTACAATCATCGCCTCGCGGCTTTGCGGCGTTTCTAAACTAACTCGCCCAATCGCGCCGCTACGGTAATCGGTTAAAAAAGCCACTGCCGTTTTTTCCATATCCCATAAGCCATCATGGCGCTTGTAACTGCGCCGTTTGGCGATAGCTTCTAATAAATCGACGCCATCCATTTCGGTTACAGTTAACTTCATGGCATCTAGCTTGTAGCGCGCGTTGATCAATTCGGGATAAGTTTGTAGCAAATTATCGGCTAAAAATATCGCCACATCTTCATCAATCACCGCATTGCGGCCAATCGCATGGCTGGCGGCCAGCATATAACCATCGCTTTCATAAGCGATTTTTGGCCACATCATGCCAGGTGTATCAGTGATGCTAAAGGTGGCGTCTAGCTCAAAGCGTTGCTGACTTTTGGTGACTGCTGGCTCATCGCCCACTTTGGCCACGCGGCGGTTCAGTAGGGCGTTCATCAGCGTGCTTTTTCCTACGTTAGGAATGCCCATAATCAGCGCCCGCAATGGCTTTAAATGCGTGCCACGGTGCGGCGTTATTTTGCGACAAACCGCAGGGATTTTTTTCGCATCGCCCGCTTTTTTGCAAGATAGCGCAACCGCTTTGGTATTGGGCATGCTGTTAAAGTAATTCAACCAAGCTTCGGTGGCCTTTGGGTCGGCAAGGTCAGCTTTATTCAACACTTTTAAATTTGGCCGTTGCCTAAATAAACGCATCTCGTTAATCACAGGGTTGTGGCTCGCTTCTGGCACGCGCGCATCCAGCACCTCAATCACCATGTCAGTAAACTCCATGGTTTCTTCCGCTTTTTTGCGCGCTTGGGTCATGTGACCTGGATACCACTGAATTGCCAAAATACTTCTCCTAATAATTAAAGGCTATTTTAGCATTTTGCCTTAAAATACTCGCATGAAATCCAACAATGAAGTTAAAACAAGCCAATCTGTCGCTTTACTAAAAGCGCTGCATATTCTTACAGTGGACGGCAAGCTAAACCAAGATAGCCGGCGAAAGTTAAAGCAAGTAAATCATTTGGTAAATTTTATTGCACCTTTGTTTGCGGAAGTTTTAACGCAAAATAATAACCCAAATATTGTGGATATTGGCGCTGGCAAGTCGTATTTGGGTTTTATGTTGTACGATGCGCTAATCAAACAGCTGGAAGTAGGGCGGGTGATTGGTATTGAAAATCGTGTTGATTTAGTTGAGAAATCACGCCTTTTAGCTAAAGATTGTGGCTTTGAACGTATGCAATTTATGCCATTAAATGCAGCAGATTCAATTACTTGCGCTGAAATTCCAGAATGCGTGGATATTGTCACCGCACTGCATGCTTGCAATACCGCAACTGATGACGCGATTCAATTTGGACTAGCCAAACAAGCGCGATACATGGTGCTAGTGCCATGCTGCCAAGCCGAGGTGGCAGAGGTTTTGCGGCTTAAAAAGAATGAAAGTTTTGGCAAAACGCCACTCAGCGAAATTTGGCGCCACCACATTCACACGCGCGAGTTTGGCAGCCAAATTACCAATGTATTACGCTGCTTGCAGCTAGAAGCAGCAGGTTATAGTGTGACGGTGACCGAGCTAATCGGCTGGGAACATAGCATGAAAAACGAGCTGATAATCGCTAAATATACAGGTCTGCCACGCAAAAATGCGGCTGATAGAATGCAGGCAATTTTGACTGAATTTAATCTGCAAGATTTGCAGCAGCGGTTTGCGATTTAAGTTTGGAATGAATCATTATGGACAAAAATGAAACTCATCGTGGACTTGTCTGTTTTAAGTATCAGCAATCAAATTTTGCAATCTATTTAGATGCAGTTTATAGGGGGTGTCATGATTGATCATTCTGGCGAGCGTGCTGCGAAGATAGAATCTGAAACAACAACAACTTTAGCCTCACGCTTTACGGGTGAAACGGTATTAAGTCTGCGTTACTGGACGCCCAACTTGCTTTCTTTTCGCACTAGTCGCGACCCCAAATTTCGTTTTACTCCAGGACATTATGCGCGGCTTGGTCTTCAGAGCGCGAATGATAATCTGGTTTGGCGACCATTCTCAGTCGTATCTGGCAAACAAGACGAGTATCTTGAGTTTATTGCTACACTGATCCCTAATGGTGAGTTCTCAGGCCTTTTATCAAATAGCCTAATAGGCAACACCATTCTGGTCGATAAAAACAGTTATGGCTTTATGACCATTGATGGCTTCGCACCAGGAAACGATCTTTGGCTTTTGGCTACGGGGACGGGACTTGGGCCATTCTTATCCATATTGCGTGATTCAACCACGTGGAATACTTATGAAAATATAGTGTTGGTACACAGCGTTCGCTATGCAGCCGAACTTGCTTATCGTGATGAGATAAATGCAATTATTCAAGAGCATACCTTGGGAAAACTGCCAGCACGATTGCGCTATATCCCAGTTGTCACGCGTGAATTATGGCCTGATATCTTGTCGGCACGCATTCCACAACTCATTGAAGATGGGCGGCTAGCACTTGCCGCTGGCTTAAAGTTTGATTTAATGCGCTCTCGAATCATGGTATGCGGCAATCCAGCAATGATAAGTGAGCTGCGTGGAATTTTTACAGCAAGAAACTTTCATACAAATCGGCGCGCCGCACTAGGGCAACTCGCGTTCGAGAATTACTGGCTTGATAAAACGTGAAATTATTGAATCTAGCCTATTATGCAAAGCACTTATTGCAAAGCACTTGGCTTAAAGTTGGCTAGCAGGCCAGCGACTTTCCGTGAGCTATTTTGATACCCGCTTGATAATGAGCGAGTGCGTGAAATACGTAGGCGACTAATTGTAATGATGCTTTGGGCAATGCTGGTATGTGCAGCAGATTGAAGATGCGCTGGGCAGGCAAGTAAAAGCGGGTAAGGCGGGGCAGCTTAAGAAAGTAGTGGATGAAATGCAAAGCTGATTGCTTTAGACTACACAATATGCCGCACAGCCGTCGATTATTTTTATGTCAGTTATTTACGCTATTTGCCTGCGTTGTTTATTTTCCATTATTTGCCGCAGAACAGTCGCCACGATTTTTACTTGCACAACAATACAAATCTGGCATTGATGTCACGCAATATTTAATCAGCGAAAAGTATGATGGCGTGCGCGCCATGTGGGATGGTAAACAATTTTACACGCGACAAGGCAACAGCATTAATGCGCCTGCGTGGTTTACTAAAGATTTGCCCAAAACACCATTGGATGGCGAATTATGGCTTGGCCGACATCAGTTTGATGCCTTGTCTGGCGCGGTGCGAAAAGACATGCCGATTGATGTGGAGTGGCAGAAAATCACTTACAACGTATTTGAGTTGCCCAATGCGCCAGGTACGTTTGAGATGCGTGCAAAGCGAATTGTAGAAATCGTCAAAAAAGCCAACTTGTTGCAGTTAAAAGCGGTGGCACAATTTAAGGTAAAAGACGAAGCGGCGTTAAACTTGCGCCTGCAGCAAGTGGTAAAAAATGGCGGTGAAGGCTTGATGTTGCACCGCGCTGATGCGCTATATGAAACGGGCAGAAGCGCGACTTTAATAAAGCTAAAACCCTTATACGACGCCGAAGCCACCGTAGTTGCTTACACCGATGGCAAGGGTAAATATAAAGGAAAATTAGGCGCGCTAGTGGTGGAAACGCCTGAAGGCATTCGCTTTAAGCTAGGCACAGGATTAACCGATGCGCAGCGCGCAAACCCGCCAAAAATCGGCAGCCTTGTCACCTACACTTACAAAGATCAAACAAAAAACGGTAAACCAAAATTTGCGCGATTTTTACGGGTGCGAGATGAAAAGTGAGATGAAAAATAAATTGCTTAAATAACGTATTTATTTTGATGCCACTGGACTAAATCAGACCAGTGCAAGCCTGCAGGGCAATATCCATCAGGGTCGCAGAGCATCATGTTTTTCACGGTGTAGATATAGGCTAAATTCTATTGCTAATTCTTATTGGTTTTGTTAAACACATACTTACCCGTAGCTGCACAAAACCCACTTAAAAAAGTACCCCAAGTCATATCTATTAACGACAAACCAAGCGGCCAATCTTTCAATAAAGCCAAGTTGGTTAAATCATAGCTGGCGTAGACAAAAAAGCCAAAAACGGCACCTGCAATAAACGTACTTTTTAAGCCATTTACAAGCACATTTGGCCGCACTGCAAACCACATTAAGCCAAAAACAAACACCAAATAAAACAGTGCGGCATAGGCTAATTTTGGCGCATCTGCCATTAAATGGCCTATGCCCGCTTGGTACAGTGGCCGCGCGAGCTGGCTTAGCCAAATTAAATCAACAATAAACATAAAAATAAGGATGGCTATGTAAGCTGGCAAATATTTCAGCATGGTTTAATTTCTCGCACCGTAAGGACAATAAAAGCATGCTAAATCATTCGTTAAATTAATACTAGTCACATGATAAAATAATGGCTTATGATGGTCACGCCTTTCTGCATTTCAAATTTTGAAACCGCTTTACTCACCTGCATGTTGGCAGATAAACCTGTTTTGCGCCGCAAAAACCGCGATATGGCGGATTTGCAAAAATCAGTTGATAATAATATTCAATTAAAAGCGCAGCGTATATTGGGTGAGATTGCGCAAAAAATATATGTTTCACAAGCAAAATATGCAGTACGTTTAGCCAGCTTACCTAAACCAGAATATCCGCTTGATTTGCCCGTATCAGCACGCCGCGATGAGATCTCTGAGGCAATTAAAAATAACCAAGTGGTGATTGTATGCGGCGAAACGGGTAGTGGTAAAACTACGCAATTGCCAAAAATTTGTTTGGAGCTGGGGCGTGGTGTCGCGGGCTTAATCGGCCATACGCAGCCGCGGCGTATTGCTGCGCGCTCGGTAGCCAGTCGCATCGCGCAAGAGCTTAACTCACCACTGGGCGAAGTGGTGGGCTATAAAGTACGTTTTAACGACAAGATTACTGATGGCAGCTTTGTAAAGCTGATGACGGACGGCATTTTGCTGGCCGAAACACAAGGCGATAAATTTTTAAATGCTTACGACACGATTATTATCGATGAGGCGCATGAGCGCAGCTTGAATATCGATTTTCTGCTGGGTTATCTCAAACAGTTACTGCCAAAACGTCCCGATTTAAAAGTGATTGTCACATCTGCAACCATAGACGCGACGCGCTTTTCCAGCCATTTTTCAGCGCAAACCAGTGTTGGCGTGATAAAAGCTGCGCCAGTGATTGAAGTTTCGGGCCGCACTTATCCAGTTGAAATCCGCTATAGGCCGCTAGGCAAAGTAGGTTTTCGTGCTAAAGAAAGCGCCCAAGCAGACAATGCGCAATTCGATTTAGAAGATGAAACCATTTTTGGGATGGCTAGAAAAGCCAAGACCGAAGCGCGCTGGCTAGAGGAAGATGACGAAGAAGAAGCCATAGAAGAAGCGATTATGGACGCAGCCGATGATTTATTGCGGCAAGGTGACGGCGATATTTTGGTGTTTCTACCCGGCGAGCGTGAAATTCGCGATGTGGCTGAGCATTTACGCAAGCATATGTTAGAAAACCCGCAAGGCCGCTCGACTAAGCTCAAGCACATTGAAGTATTGCCACTATTTGCGCGATTAAGCATCGAAGACCAGCAAAAAATATTCAAACCGCACAGCTCAAGAAGAATAGTGCTGGCGACTAACGTGGCGGAAACCTCACTCACCGTGCCTGGCATTAAATACGTGATTGACGCAGGGCTGGCGCGTATGAACCGCTATAGTGTGCGCGCAAAAGTGGAGCAATTACAAATAGAGAAGATTTCGCAAGCCGCCGCCAAGCAGCGTGCAGGCCGTTGTGGGCGCGTTTCTAACGGTATTTGCGTTCGGCTATATTCAGAAATTGATTTTGATGGCAGACCAGAATTTACCGAGCCAGAAATTCTACGCAGCTCACTCGCCTCAGTTATTTTGCGCATGGCTGCGCTGCGCTTGGGCGATATTGCAGACTTTCCGTTTATTGAAGCGCCATCTTCACGTTTAATTACCGATGGCTATCAGTTGCTGCAAGAGCTTGGTGCAGTGGATAGCAAGCGGCAAATTACCGACATTGGTTTGCAACTAGCCAAACTGCCGCTAGACCCGCGTGTAGGCCGCATGATTTTGGCAGCAAAACGTGAAAATTGTTTGGCTGAAATTTTGATTATTGCCAGTGTGCTCAGCATGCAAGACCCATGTGAGCGGCCAATGGATAAGCGCGAAGCAGCCGATAACGCCCATGCCAAATTTATTGGTGAAGGTTCAGATTTTATGAGTTATCTTAAAATTTGGGATTTTTACGATAATGCACTGAAAACCAAAAAAAGTAATAAAGATTTACTCAACCAATGCCATGCTAATTTTTTATCATTTTTGCGGCTTAAAGAATGGCGCGAGCTGCATGGGCAGTTGCAAGACATTGTGGCAGATTTTGATTTATTCCCCTCGCCCGCGGGCGGGAGAGGGGCTAGGGGAGAGGGAAATAAAGATTTTGCTAAACTAAGTAAAACTTTACTCTCTCCCCAACCCTCTCCCTTTAAGGGCGAGGGAGTGAAAGAAGCCAGCTTTGAGCAAATCCACAAAGCCCTATTGGCGGGCTTACTGGGCAATATCGGCTTTAAAGATGGCGACAACGACAGCTACGCAGGCGCACGCGGCATTCGTTTTTTTGTGGCACCCGGTAGCGGCTTAAAGAAAACGCGTCCTAAATGGGTGATTGCAGCCGAGCTTGTAGATACCACAAAACTATACGCACGGTGCGTGGCGAAAATTGAGCCAGATTGGATAGAGCCGCTTGCCCGTAGCTTAACCGAAAGTGCCTATTCAGACCCGCGCTGGGATAGAAAAATGGGTATGGTCAATGCGTGGGAGCGGGTTTCGTTGTACGGTTTGACCATTATCCCCAAGCGCCGCGTGCATTACGGGCCGATTAACCCAACGGAATCGCGTGAGATTTTTATTCGTGAAGCGCTTGGCAACGGGGAGTTTGATACGCGCGCCGCATTCTTTGTGGCGAATGAGCGACTGATTGCCGAAGTGGAAGAGCTGGAACACAAAGCGCGTCGCCAAGATGTGCTGGTGGACGAGCATCAATTATTTGCGTTTTACGATGCAAAAATCCCTGCAGATGTTTTTAACGCAGCGACGTTTGAAAAATGGCGCGAAGGGTCAGAAAAGCTTAATCCTAAACTGTTATATTTAACCCGCGACGACTTAATGCGCCACGGTGCTGATGCAATTACTGCGGTGCAGTTTCCAGAGCAAATGGAGTTAGGTGGAGTCGAAATTCCGCTTAAATATCGCTTTGAACCAGGCCATATTTTAGATGGCGTTACTGCAACGGTGCCGCTTGCCTTATTGAATCAACTTGACCCAACACCAACAGAATGGCTGGTGCCAGGCATGTTGCGCGAGAAATTAACTTACTTGGTGAAAATATTGCCCAAGACTTTTCGCCGCGTCTGCGTGCCAGTGCCAGAGTTTGTGACGGGGTTTTTGGAATCTGCAATTTTACCCCCTCTCCCCAACCCCTCTCCCACAAGGGGCGAGGGGCTAAGTTCAGCTCCCTCTCCCTTGATGGGAGAGGGCTGGGGAGAGGGTGTCGCATGCAATAAAACATTACTAGATAGCCTCGCCGCCTACATCCAACATAAAACCACGCTAAAAATCAGCAAAGACGATTGGGTTTTAAGCGAAATTCCAGTACATCACTTAATGAATTTCAGTATTGTCGATAATGCTGGGCGTGAGCTTGCCATGGGGCGCGATTGGCGCGCTTTGCAAAAACAGCTTGGCCAAGCCGCGCAGCTGACATTTCGCAACACGTCACCCGATATTGAAAAAACGGGTTTAAAACAATGGGATTTTGGTAATTTGCCGCAAACCTTGAGTTTTGAGCGAGATGGCCTAAAAGTCACGGGCTACCCCGCGTTGGAAGACGATGGGGAAAGTGTGTCGGTAAAGCTATTTGATACCGCGCGCGAGGCGGTGCTTAATCATCGCAAAGGCGTGTGTCGTTTGATGCGTTTTGAGCTTCAAGCGCAAATTAAGCAATTGGAAAAAGGTTTGCCGAATTTTAACCAATACGCGCTTAGCTTAAGAAATGTTATGTCGCCAGACGATTTGCGCGATGATTTAATTACCGCCATTTGTGACCGCGCGTTTATTGGCGAAGATGATTTGCCACGCACAAATGCCGACTTTATGAAGCTGAAGCAACGCGCCAGAACACGCTTGCCAGCCGTGTCTGAGGCGATTGCGCGCCAAGCACAAGCCATCGCCAGTGAGTATCAATTGCTCATGACGCAACAAACAAAAATGCCCGCCACGGTGAATCGCCTGAAAAAAGATGTGGAAAATCAAACGCAATTATTAGTGTATAAAAATTGCTTCACGCTAACGCCGTGGGAATACTTGCAAAACATGCCACGCTATTTAAAAGCGTTACGATTACGCATCGAAAAACAGCCTGCTGCACCAGACCGTGACGGCAAAAATGCGGCTAGCGTGGGTGCAATTTGGCAAAAATGGCAAGATAAAGTGAATGCTTTAAATCAGGCTAATCTTGATGTTCCACTAGCCTTGCAGGACTATCGCTGGTTGATTGAGGAGTTGCGCGTATCGCTATTTGCGCAAGAACTTAAAACGCCGTTTCCAGTTTCCATCAAACGCTTGGAGAAAACTTGGACGGATATGCGCCAGTAAAAATGAGCTAGTAAGCAGAATCACACCTTTTCGACGATTACCTCTTCGATCGTTTGTTCCCACACCTTAACGCAGTTTCTGCCACTCCTTTTGGCCATATAAAGTGCTTGGTCGGCCTTATCTAACATGCCTTTGAAGGTTTCGACATCTTTATTCAGAATTGCGACACCAAAGCTGGCGGTAATTTTTAATTCAAGCGAGCCACGAATAGAAGAGCCAGCGCGCGATTCAACATCGCTGCGCAGACGTTCTGCAATTTCTATCGCTATTTCAGGTGTCGCGTCTGGCAGTAAAATGCAGAATTCCTCACCACCATAGCGACATAATAAATCCTCATTGCGTAAATCCACTAACAATGTTTTTGCGAATGCGACCAAAACTTTGTCGCCAATTGCATGCCCGTGTTGGTCGTTAAACGATTTGAAGTGATCGATATCGGTCATAATGCAAGCAAGATTGCGTTTTTTTAAGGTATGGATTGCAAATATCTTTTCTGCATTTTCAAAAAACGCACGTCTATTTAGGCAGCTGGTTAATGAGTCGCGCGTGGCCAGTTCGACTAGTTCAGTATTTTGTTTTTCGATTTCTAACTGTGATGCGTAGAGCTGTTCCATGGTTAATTTTAGCTCATTATTTACGCGCTCAATTTCAGTCACATTATCAAATGTCACCAAACAACCACGCACATTTTTAGACGCATCTTGAATAGGCGAGCAGTTAAGCACCGCTTTAATCGTTTCGCCATTTACTTTTTGAAACTCTAGCTGCCAGCCATTGATGGCATCTTGCATGGCCATGGCTTTAATCCAAGGATAATTTTTTGGATCTTCGCGCAATGCGGCTTTTAGCCAAGCTAAATCTTTACCCGATTTACCAAATAATGGGTTATTTTTATCCTCCACCCAGCTGCGTAATGTTTTATTGGCCAGCATAATTCGGCCCGTTTTATCGACCATCATGACGCCTTCACTAAAGTTATCAAAGGCCGCGCTGACGCGATCTGGAATGACAGAAGAAGGATCGAGATAGACAAATATTTTGCGTAAATAGAATGAAAAAAGCGCAATGCCGCCAATGATGACGAGCATAGCTGCAAGCACTTTTGGTTGCATGAGCCAGCCCAAGAGTGTTTGCGGCGAGGAAGGATGGTAGGCGATTTCGAGATCGCCCCAACGTTGGCGATCGGCTTTAAGCTCTACACGCACAAAATCTAGCGTTGATAGCGTGCTAGAGCTTGGCTTCCAATAAGCTTGGTGGTTGCCCGATTGGGTAATAATTTCTCCTTCTTTTTTTCGAATAGCAATCGAATAAATATCTGCACTACGCTTAACTGCAGTTTCTAGCGTATTTCTAAGCTCAACAAGATTTCCCGTTTGCAATAAGGCGGCAGATTGAAACGCAAGATTTTCGCTGCTGCTTTGACGCAATGCCCTGGTCATTGCATTTTCATCAGGCCATATGCCGATGAGAATATCAATTAACAATACCCAGCCTAAAAACAGCGCAACAAGGCCAATACTGGTGCGTAGGGCAGGGCTTAGGTTGATTTTTGGCATGCGCATGATGTTTAGCGAGATGCAGTTTCGTTAGACAGCATGTCAGATGCTGCTTGTTCGTCATCTTCTTCAGCATCATCGTCTAATGCATCCCACTCAGTATCGTCTTCTTCATCTTTACCAAGAATCGCAATCGGATCAAGGTTTTTCCAAGCGGGCACAGCTGCTAATACCGATGCAAATAAGGCACCGAGCTGCGTTGCCCATGTGACCAAGCCAATTGAAACGGCGATACTCGACAATATGGTCTTATGCTCTAAAATCAATTGACTCACTTTCTGATCTGGCGTGTCAATCGCCTCTAAAAATGGAATGCTCTCAATTTGAACGTGGGTTTTAGACGTGATGCTGTTGCCCAACGCGCTAAGTTGGTCATCTTTCGGCGTGTTAATCGTTAAAGTGTTGTTGTCTAACAGCTCATTAACTGCTTGCGCTATAACCGTTACATTGCTCACAATTGGTAAAGTGGCTTGGACTAAATACTTAGAATAGGTACTAAAGTCAGCCGTCGATAAAACCTGATCGCGCTTAGTGGCTTCAGTTTTAGTAATTGCGTCCTCAGTAACTATAAGCGTTGATGTAGGCGTTGACGTCGGTATCGGCGTTGGTGTCGGCGCTGGTGTCGGCGTTGGTGTCGGCGTCGGTGTTGGCGTCGGTGTTGGCGTCGGTGTTGGCGTAGGTGTTGGCGTAGGTGTCGGCGTCGGCGTTGGTGTCGGCGTTAGCGATCCGCCCAAAGGTGTTATATCTAAATTTGCGCTACCCGCAGTCGTTAAGTTACCATCGGTGACAGAATAAATGAATGAAACTGACGTGCTGTCACCCAAGAAAGGTGTGTATGTCCAAGTGCCATTGCCGTTGTCTGCAAGGTTGCCCGTGCCAGCACTAATGCTCAGGTTGCTAATGGTAAGGCTGGGGCCATCAACATCGCTGGTGTTAGTTAATAACTCTGCCTGCGTGATGATGCGGGCGCCGCTATCTTGTAAAATTGAGGCTAACGTAACTGACCCAGCGTTAGGGCGATCGTTATCTGCGGTGACTGTAATAGCCGCTGTCGCTATTGTTGAGCCTATGTCACCAAAAACGTCCGTTGCCGCATAATCAAATGTTGTTAGGCCATTCCAGTTTGCATTGGGGGCAAAGTACAGTGTTAATACTTGGCTCGTTGCTGCATAACTTACATTAGCTGCAATTGCACTCGTTAGCCCAACATCTAAATATAGCGTACCGTTTGCTGGCAAGGAAATCATTGTGTAACTTGCGATAGTATCGTCAATATCGCTAGCGGTTAATACAATTGAAATTGGCGCTGAAGGATCTTCGATACCCGTTGCATTCACATTATTGCTTACCGGCGCATCGTTAACAGGTGTAATGTCAAGATTTGCTGTACCAGTTACAGTCAAACCGCCATCATCTACAATAGTATAGGTAAAACTCACAGCTGTATCGTCATTTGCTGCTGGTGTATAAGTCCAAGAAACGCCATCAAGATTTAGCACTATACTGCCAGCGCCATTCACTATCATACTAAAAGGATCTATAGTCAAAATGCCAGCTTCAGGGTCTACAGCATTTTCCAAAAATTTCGCATTAGTGATAACAATGCTGTTGTCTTCCAAAGTGGCAGGCAAGGTCACTGGCCCAGTAGTTGGTGGGCTATTAACTGAACTGACATTGATGTTTAATATGTCTGTATCAGTTTTTGCGCCACCGATACCAGTATTGCCTAAATCGTCGGTTGTAATAGTGATAGTAGCGCCACCGTTATAGTTGAGGTTTGGCGTGTATGTTAAACCATCTAAAGCCCCATTGATATTGGCTTTAGAGCCTTCAAAGGTAAACGTTGTGTCATTTGTACCATCGCCCGCAAAGAATGTTTAGCCTGCAGTTGAAGCAAGCGTCATTCGGCCGTTTGTGGCAGTTAAAGTCACTCTTAGAGGGCTTAAACCATTATCGACATCACTGACACTAATGGCGTTAAATGTGGCAGTTGACAATGTTAGCACAACATTATTTGAGATGTTTTCTGGAATGCTCTGTGTAGCAGGCAAGCTGTTAATTGGTGCATCATTCACCGCAAGCACAGTAATGGCAACTGTATTGCTTGTAGGCGAACTAATTGAGTCTGTCGATACTACAGTTAAAGTCTCAGGACCATTAAAGTTGGTAGTGCCTTTATAAGTAAGTGTTGCTAACGCTGCGTTAATTTGGGCTTGTGTGCCAGACAGTGTTAAGTTAGCAGAGTTATTAGCGCCTGCAGTGATTGTTGCAGCACCCAAAGTTAAACTTAAATTACCATTGGTAACACTTAATTGAGTCGAAAGTGCTGTGGTGTCAACATCATTCACCGAAAGTCCTGTAATTGCCAGCACAGTGTCTTCATTCACAGTTTTGCTGCTAGGAAAAGTGTGCGCTGGCGCATCTTCAACTGGTGTAATATCTAAAGTGGCTGAACCTGCCGTACTATTAGCACCATCAGTAACCAGATAGGTAAAGCTTACAGCCGTGTCATCATTAGGTGCTGGGTCATACCGCCAAGTGGTAGCACTCGTCTGCGTGATACTGCCGCTGCCTGAACTTAAATTCACAGAATTAACCGTCAAACTGGCTAGCGGTGTATCCACATCGGCTACACCAAAAAGTAATTCTGCTTGCGTGATAATACGTGAATTATCTTCGGTAGCTGCCGCCAAAGTCACTGGCGATATGGTCGGCGCTTCATTCACGTTAGTGACTGTAACAGCAATTGCTTGGGTATCATTCAGTGCACCATCTGTTACGCTAATTGTTACATTGTAAATATTATTTGTACCAACATCGGTGGGAATCTCAAAGTTAGGCGCAGCGATAAAACTGAGTACGCCAGTGC
>JANOWA010000064.1:0-3294 GCA_031417675.1 Methylotenera sp. | reverse complement strand
GTCGATTTGTTTGGCGCGGCTGGTCGCTTGCTTGGCTTTGGATGCGTTGGCAGAAAAGCGGCGCACAAAGTCTTGTAAATCAGCCACTTGTTGTTTAGCCTTGGCATTGTCTTTGGCTTGCTGGTTGCGCGCGGCAATGCTTGCCTCCATGTAATCGTCGTAGTTGCCAGGGTAAACTGCCAGCTTGCCGTAATCCATATCGCAAGTGTGGGTGCAAACTTGGTTTAAAAAGTGGCGATCATGCGAGATGATAATCATGGTGCAATCGCGATTATTGAGCACATCTTCTAGCCAGCGAATGGTGTTGATGTCCAAGTTATTGGTTGGCTCATCCAGCAGCAATATATCTGGGTTTGAAAATAAGGCTTGTACCAATAATACTCGAAGCTTCCAACCTGGTGCTACGGCGCTCATTGGGCCGTTATGTTGTTCAATCGGTATGCCCACGCCAAGCAAAAGCTCGCCCGCGCGCGCTTCAGCGGTATAACCATCAAACTCTGCAAATACATGTTCCAGCTCAGCAGCGTGCATATAATCGTCTTCTGTCGCTTCTAAATTAGCGTAAATGGCATCACGCTCTTGCATGGCTTTCCACATTTGCTCATGGCCTTGCATCACCTCATCCAAGACGCGGTGGTCTTCGTAAGCAAATTGGTCTTGGCGCAAAAACGCCATGCGTTCGTGATTATCTAGCGAAATATTGCCTGCAGATGGCTCTAATTGGCCAGCCAAAATCTTCATGTAAGTGGATTTTCCACAACCATTGGCACCAATTAAACCGTAGCGATTGTTATCGCCAAATTTAACAGAGACGTTTTCAAACAATGGCTTAGCGCCAAACTGCATGGTGATATTGTTGCTAATTAACAAAATTAAGTGTCCTAATAAAAAATACTAAAAAACATTGAAACCGCCGATAAACGCCGATGAACGCCGATATGAAATGCAAATTTAAACAGCATTTTAAACATATTAAAACTTATCAGTTTTTATCGGCGTTCATCTGCGTTTATCGGCGGTTAAAAAAATTAAAACTTATTGTAAATCACCACTTCGCTCATATCCAACTGCCCTGCACGAGCCGCGGCTTCTTTAATGGCTTTACCCACGGTAATAAACATGGCGGGTGTATGGTCTGCAGGTAGATTTAATAATTTACCAACTGCATCAAAATCAAAGCCATCCATCGGGCAAGTGTCGTAGCCCATTTCTTTGGCGGCCAGCATAATGGTTTGCGCTGCAATGCCGCAGCTACGCATGGCTTCGTCACGTTGTGCGCGCTCATTATTTTCATAGTAATGGCCAATCGCGGGCACAAGATGATCTTGCACAATCTGTGGCGCATGTTGCCAATAACGGGCTGGTTGTTTCGCCCAAGCTTGCAAATCAGCTGTTAGCACAATGAGCAAGCTCGCCTCTTCTACTTGCGCTTGATTCCAGCTAACGGCACGAATTTGTTGGCGCAACACGGGGTCAGTCACCAATACAAAGCGCCAATGTTGAATGTTAAAGGCGGTGGGCGATAGCATAGCCAGCGATAGCAATTTTGCGATTTCTTGCTCGGTTAATTTGTGATGCGTATCGTAATGTTTAATCGAGCGACGGCTGGTAATGGCTTGGGTTACGCTCATTGACTGGGTTAAACTGGTTGAATGAGTTTCGTTCAAAATACTGTTCCTTAATTTAATGCTGTAAGTGTTAACTGTAATCAATATGAGTAATGGTTAATGTTTGGTTGCCTGCAGGCCGCACCCATACGACGTTCTCATCTACTTTATGGCCGATTAAGGCTTTGGCCAGTGGCGATGTCCAACTGACTTTACCCACTTTAATATCGGCTTCGTCTTCGCCTACAATTTCGTACGTATGACTATCGCCTTCTTCATCTTCCACCATTACCGTTGCACCAAATAATACTTGGCTAGCATCACCGTCTGGCCTCGTGAGAAGCGCGCTTTCTAAGCGCGCCGCCACATAACGCAAATCACGATTTATAATCGCTAATTGTTGTTGCGCTTGTTGATCCTCTTTTTTTGCACTTAAGGCTTTGCGTTGCAGTTCTAGTGCATTCGCTTGCTTTTCTAATAGCGCATAGCCATTAACAGTAACGTAATTGGGGTGCGTGCTAATTTGCCGCTCTGGCACATCAGTGCCAGCGTGTTCTAGGTCATCCTCTTTTACAAATCCGCGGCTCATTAAACATTAAAGCCGAGCAAGCTCGGCTTGTTCGTCACTATCCAAATTTAAATTGGGTTGTCGATAAACTCAAGCGTAACACCGCTTGCAGTGGCTAAGTCAGTCAGCACTTTTTGCGCGTCTTTTGCACCAACTATAATCGCTTTACTGCCGCTAATTTTATCTTTACCCATGCTAAGTGCTTTGGCTAATGTGGCAGCGGTGAGTTTTTCATCCTCGCCCGTCACAATAACGGTGCTAGTTTTTAGCGCCAGCGAGCCGATAATCGCCGCTACTTTGCCGGTATCTACGTTATTTTCAACGGCGGCATTATCAAAATAGCGCGCGATATAACCTTCTGGCGCATCAATAAAAACCAGCGTATTTTTATCTGCGGGGTACTTAGTATTGATTGCGCTTACAATTTTTTGCGCGTTTTGCGTGGTGTGGTGCGCATCGGTCATGCAGGCTGTAAGCAAACTCACCAAAACGCAAACTAAAGGTAATTGAAACATTTTCATTTTAGGCTCCTAAGCGTTTTTACTAGTAACGGGTTTTGTCAATAAGTGGTTTTTTCCAAGCACGTAGTTTAACACAACAAAAATCTGTAAGTGATTGATACATTGTAAAAAATTATTCCCACTCGATGGTTGCGGGCGGCTTGCCAGAAATATCATACACCACGCGGTTAATGCCGCGCACTTCGTTGATAATTCTATTAGAAACACGCCCGAGCAAATCATAAGGCAGCTCAGCCCAGTGCGCGGTCATAAAATCGCTAGTCACTACGGCACGCAAGGCCACCACATAGTCATAAGTGCGGCCATCGCCCATTACGCCGACTGATTTTACGGGGAGGAATACAGCGAAGGCTTGCGATGTGGCGTCGTACCAAGTTATTGGCTCTCTCGCTCTATTTATAGCTCCCTCTCCCGCAAGCGGGGGAGGGTTGGTGAGGGGGAGGGTTTTTGCGGGATTTTTAGGGTCAAATGCTTCCCTCTCCCCAACCCCTCTCCCGCTTGCGGGAGAGGGGTTAACAGGCGTGTTACGCAACTCTTCTATAAAAATCGCATCGGCGCGGCGCAGTAAATCGGCAAATTCAGTTTTAACTTCACCTAA
>JANOWA010000063.1:0-8036 GCA_031417675.1 Methylotenera sp. | reverse complement strand
GGAATATTGCCAAAAGCTGGAAGTGCATATGGATTAACATGGCGAATGATAAAATTTTCATCAATCATATGGATGCCAAACGGGGCAGCATTAATCAAGCATTCAAACTGTTCTGTGCGTATTTGCAAATCTTGCTCGTTTTTTTTGCGCTTTGTAATATCACGTGCAGATGCGTAAAGTAATTGCTCTTCTACAACCGAAACGGTACTCCATAATAGCCAGCGCTCAGAGCCATCTTTACACAATAAGCGATTTTCAAAAGCTCTGGTATTGTGACCATTAACTAACTTTGAAACTAAATTTTGCGATATCTCTTGGTCATCAGGATGTACAAACTCAATGAAAGGTTTGGCTAGCAACTCTTCTGGGCTATAACCGAGCGATGCTTCCCAAGCACCATTCAGTTTTTTAAAATAGCCATCAAAGCCAGCCGTGCATAGCAATTCTTGCGATAGCGTAAAAAAGCGGCGACTATCCTCAATCGCTAGTTTGCGTTCGGATATATCATCAACCACGGCAATAAAATAATCAATATTATGATTAGCATCGCGCGCACAACCCACTTCTAAATCGGCCCAAAATATTGAATTATCTTTGCGTATATAGCGTTTTTCCATGCTAAAGCTATGAATATCGCCTGCTAACATGCGTTCATAGCCAGCGAGATTTTCATCTAAATCGTCTGGATGCGTGATTTTTTGATATTTGTTGAATAATAATTCGGCAACAGAGTAACCCACCATACGGCTAAATTGCTTGTTAATGCGCAGTAATCGGCCATCGTGCGCCACATGCGCAATGCCCACTGATGCGTTTTCAAATGTGGCACGAAACAGTTCTTCACTAGTGCGTAACGCTAATAGCACAGCTTCTTGCGCGCTAATATCGCGAAAGATAATGACAGCGCCTTCTATCACATGATTAAGATTAATAATGGGCGCACAAGAATCGCCAATCGCATATTCGTTGCCATTGCGTGATACCAACAAACAATTTTTAGGCAAATAGTTTGTGATGCCTTGTGCCAACGTTTTTAATACAGGTGATATAACGGGTTGGCGAGTTTGTGCGTTAATAATGTAAAAAACTTCATCGACAGGATGCCCTAAAGCATCAACTTGCTTCCAGCCAGTGAGCTTTTCGGCAGCTAGATTAAGCCGAGTAATATGCGCGAAAGTATCCGTTGCAATAACCGCATCACCAATCGAGTTAAAGGTTGCTGCGAGTATTTTACAATCTAAATCGGTATCAATTTTGGTTGAATCAGCTTGATTGTGATTTGCGTTGGACGCTTCAAGAGCGGTGTCTTTAAAAGTGCTTGGGTTGTCAACTTTTCCTAACATAACCATCCTCTTTAAACACTTTTATGGTGGAT
This sequence comes from Methylotenera sp., assembly GCA_031417675.1. GTDB lineage: Bacteria > Pseudomonadota > Gammaproteobacteria > Burkholderiales > Methylophilaceae > Methylotenera_A. The sequence continues at coordinate 6,661 of JANOWA010000063.1, read as the reverse complement.
AGAAAAGTTTTTGCTTATTGAAGAAGTCAATCGACAAGCAAAAACTATTATTTCATTGTACTACTTTGTCATTTAAAAATATGTGCGCTAACACACATAGGCGCCGCATTTAAGCGATTCTATTTTGTTTAAAAAACAGTGATTTTACGGCTACTAAAATTAACAAAGTAAAAATACTTGCAATCATAGCTATTACAAACAAATGCCAATTAAACGCACCAAAATGAAACAGTAATCGTGCGGGATGCCAAAATACTGCGATTGCTAATATCGTCATAACAGATGATAGTAAAATCCATAAAGAGTGGTTAGGTTTTAAAATCGCCATCATTAAAGAGGCACTAAATGAACGATTAACCAAAATTAAACCCATGTTTAACAATACTAATGTGGCAAAAACCAGTGTACGCATATCGGCTTCGGGTAGATTTTTATAAGCAGCGCCAATTAAAATAACCGCTAAAACGCTGAGTACGATTAAACCCTGAGTGACAGCCCAAATAACACGTTTGCGTAATACTAAGGGGCTTTTAGGATTGCGCGGCGGGCGTTGCATGACATTGTCTTCTGCGGCTTCTGCCTCAAACACAATGGAGCAAGCAGGGTTAATCACCATTTCTAAAAATGCGATATGGATGGGAATTAACATGAGTGGCAGCCCCAGTAAAAGCGGTAATATGGCTAGGCCAGCAATGGGAATATGCACAGCGATAATGTATTCAATGGTTTTGCGCAAGTTATCAAAAATGCGCCGACCTAATTGAATGGTTTTAACAATCGAGCCAAAATCGTCATCTAGCAGCACAATGCTAGAAGCCTCACGCGCCACATCGGTGCCGCGCCCACCCATGGCAATGCCAATATCAGCCGCCTTAATGGCGGGTGCATCGTTTACGCCGTCACCTGTCATGGCGACAATTTCACCCTGCTTTTTAAGTAGCTTTACAATGCGTAGCTTTTGATTGGGCCGAATACGCGCAAATATGCAGGTGGTTTTTAAAGCAGACGCCAGCGCCTCATCAGTCATTGTTTCTATCGCATCGCCATTAATAACATTGCTAGCCTCTAAACCCGCCTGTTGACCGATTGCCTTTGCCGTAGTCGGGTAATCACCGGTTATCATCACTACTCTAATACCTGCCGCATGGCACTGTGCAACTGCCGCAGGCACGTTTGCACGTAATGGGTCAGCAAAGCCAATTAACCCGACATATTCAAATGTAAAATCACGCAAAGTTTGCGGTAATTTTTTTAATTGAGTGGCGCTCACTGTTGCTGACGCAACACCTAGCACGCGAATGCCGTTTTTGGCCAATGCTTCCGCTTCGGCGTTAATGCTTGTTAATTGGCCAGCGTTTAAGTGACAAAGCGCTGTGATGGTTTCTAAGGCGCCCTTAGCATAGGCAATTGCTGTTTTATTATTGGTATTAATCATCACATTGGCTACAGCAAATAAATCTGGCCTAAGTCCATAAGCATGCACGAGCGTATGTTGAGAAAAACTAGCCTCGTTTGCACCAATTTGCGCCTCTGCTAATTGATGAACAGCCATATCCATGGGGTCAGTTGGGTGAGTAGGGCATGCCAACAGCGCCGCTTTTAAAACGGTTTGTACGCCTCTACTGGCTTTCATGTTTTGCGCTTGATGCCAATTTTCTGTGACACTATTAATAGCAACTGCCGTCATTTTATTTTCAGTCAAGGTGCCTGTTTTGTCGGTACATAATACGGTAACAGCGCCAAGCGATTCTATGGATGAAGCACGACGGGTTAAAACACGCGCTTGTGAAATGCGCCATGCGCCCATGGCCATAAATACGGCCATCACCATTGGAAACTCTGCAGGCAGCATTGACATACCCAATGCAATGCCGCCCAGTATGGCTTGCAGCCATGACCCACGCAGTGCCCAAAACAACACTACCGTAAAAATACTAGCTATAGCGCCAATAACAGCAAAGTTGCGCACTAAACTGCTTAATTGTTTTTGCAGATGGGGTTGCTGGGTTTCTATGGTTTGCAAGGCATGGCCAATTTTACCCATTTCGCTGCGCAAGCCTGTTGCTTGCACCAGTGCAATGCCCGAACCGCGCACAACTAAAGAACCTGCAAATACAAAGGGTGAGCCTTCACCGCTAGCGGTTTTTGCAGAGCTTATTACAGTGTGCGTGCCAGCTGGGTTGTTTTGTTGCGGTTGTGCTAGCTTACTTACCGCCACCGATTCGCCTGTAAGCAGTGATTCATCTAGCAGTAAATCAAGCGATGACAATAATATGGCATCGGCAGCCACGCGATCACCTTCAGCCAAAATAATCAGATCGTCACGCACCACTTCGCGCCCTGCAATATGCACGCGCAAGCCATCACGCATAACTAACGCGCGTGGGCTAGCCAAATTGCGTAGCGCTTCTAATACTTTTTCACTGCGTGATTCTTGCACAAGGGTAATGGCAATTGAGAGGCAAGCGAATATCAGTAAAAATAGCGCATCTAAACGATCACCCATTAATAAATAAACCATCCCAGCGACCATTAGTAAGATAAACATGGGCTCTTTGATAATTTCAAATGCAATGCGCAAAAAACTGCGTTTATTAACGCTTGGCAGCTCGTTATAGCCGTCACGTTTTAGATTTTCTGCGGCAATCGTGCTAGTTAAGCCAATATGTTGATTGTTTACTGATGGGGTAATGGCGTTGGATTGGTGACTAGCAGGCGGCATATTTATGTTGAGTAAGCTGTGGCTCAATCAACGCATCCAATCATTGAGTGTTTGAATTTAATTATCTGCTAAAAAATTAACCGCCTCTGTGCGATAGCAAACATATGGCTTAAGCTATCTAACGTAAAATTGAATATTGAAGCTTCGAATTTTAAGTTAATTCATTGCTCTTTAGAAATGCCAAGGATGCCCATAAAAACTCTTACGATGCCAAAAACGAGCCATGAGAGTGCGCGTTTAAATAGATGGCCTTGCAACCATTCTTTTGCTGATACTTGATGCGCGCCTTCGCGAATTGAGTTGCAGATTTCAGTGCGTAATTCGCTTGCAAATGCTTTGTCTTGCACCACTATATTGGCTTCACGCGCCAACAGCATACTAAAAGGGTCAATGTTAGATGACCCCACAGTAGCCCAGTAGCCATCAATCACCGCCACTTTGCAGTGCATAAAGCTTTTGCGATATTCGTAAATTTGCACACCATTTTTTAAAAATAGACTATAAAAAGCATGCGTGGCAAACATTAAAAAATATTCCATACGGCCTTGCAACAGCAGCTCTATTTTTACCCCGCGCCTTGCCGCGCTTAACAAAGCCTGCCTAAAACGCCTGCCTGGCACAAAATAGGCATTGGCGATGATAATTTCAGATTTTGCAGCGTTAATTGCCGACAAATAGGCGTTTTCAATATCGCGTCTGTGCAACACGTTATCGCGCAATATAAACGCAGCGCTGATGCCTTTAATGGCAGTTGGCTTAAGGTTGTTTTTGGCAGATGTTTTATTAGAAAATGTTAAGTTTAAGCGCGTTAAAGCCATGCGCCGCCACAGCTTATCAACGCTGGCTGCAATGCTTGGTAATAGTGTGCCTTCAATGCGCACTGCATAGTCAATACGCGGCGGGGTGTTATCAGGTACATTGTTGTCGTCAATAATATTAATGCCGCCCACAAAGGCAATTTTACTGTCTATTACGGCAATTTTACGGTGCAAGCGACGTAGGCGATTCTTTTTTAATGTCCAAGGTGAAATTTTTGGGCGGTAAAATAGTACTTGCACGTCCGCATTTTCTAGCGCTTTTAAGTAAGCATTTGGCATATCTTTACAGCCAAAACCATCTAACAAAATATTAACTGCAACACCGCGTTGGGCGGCTTGTTTCAGCGCATTACCAATGCTGATGCCTGCTTTATCCACTTCGTAAATATATGTTTGTAAGTAAATGCTTTGCTTGGCGCTATCAATGGCGGCAATTAGCGCAGGAAAATATTCTTTGCCGCTTGTTAGCAATTGAATTTGATTATTAGGTAAAAACTGTGTCATGGTTTTAAATTAAAGTCTAGTTAAGGTCGTTGATAGTACGGCGTGGTCTGACAATTGAATAAAGGTTGCGCCAGAGTGCGTTTCTGCGTGTTTTACGCTAAAGCCTCGCACATAAATGCGGTCTAACTTTAATAGGGGCAACCACGATGGAAAACTGCGCGCAGATTGGCCTGTGTGATGTTCAAACACCTCATGCAACTGTAAACGTTTGGCAAAAGCCCTGCCACCGCGCATGCTCCAATCGTTAAAATCACCGGCAATAATTAGCGGCGCATTGGCGGGAACGTTTTGTTCTATAAACTTGGCAACCGTTTCAAGCTGCTGCCTACGCCAATGTGCAAATAAACCAAAATGTATGCAAATAGTATGCAGCGGCTCATTCCAATTTGGTACCTTAATTTCACAATGCAGCATGCCGCGTTGTTCAGTAGCATGCGCTGAAATATCTTGGTTATTGATTTTAATAATAGGGAATTTAGATAATAAGGCATTGCCGTGATGCCCCGCAGGGTAAACTGAGTTTTTGCCATAAGCAAATTCTGGCCAAACGGCATCGGCCAAATACTCTACTTGGCCTGCCACTGGCCATGCAGTAAAGCGCTTACTGTTGTGCGTATGCACATCTTGCACCTCTTGCAAAAAAACCACATCTACTTGCAGTTTACGCAACAATTCTCGCTGCTTATGCAAGGCAAAGCGGGCGTTAAAGTGCGTCACGCCTTTATGAATGTTAAATGTTGCGATGCGAATAGTGTTGTGCAAATGAGTCTCTAAATGATTCAAAAAGATTAGCAGAATTATTGATCAGCATAACGCTGTTTGACGCTTATTTTACATTTTTTAAAGTAATGATTAAGTGCGCTGGCGCACGGACAAGCAAAACTAAAGCTTGAATAATACAATGTTAAACAATGGGAGAGTTTGATGCTTAGCCAAATGGAAACTGAATATTTACGCGCATGTAACGATTGTGCGGCCGCCTGCTTGCAATGCGCAACTTTATGTTTAAAAGAAGACGAGCCAAAGCCAATGGTTAATTGTATTTTATTGGATATGGAATGTGCAGATATGTGCCGCCACACGGCTCAAGCAATTGCCAGAGGTGATGCACATTTGCCTGCCATTAGCTTGTTATGCGCAGATATTTGCGAAAAATGCGCTACGGAATGTGGCAAATTTGACATGGATCACTGTCAACATTGTGCTGAAACCTGCAAACGCTGTGCAGTGGCTTGCCGCAGCATGACGCATTAATTTTATTGAATCATCTTAATTAAAGGAGCAAAACCATGCAAACAGAAATATTGAAAGTAACTGGGATGACTTGCGGTGGCTGTGTCGATATTGTAACAAGGGCGCTGGTGGCAATTGATGGCGTGCATAACGTGAATGTATCACTGGCTAATGGTGAAGCAAAAGTAGATTTTGATGAAAATATGACCTCAATTGATGCGCTTGAGCTTGCCATTAAAAAAGCAGGTTATGGCGTTGCAGAAATTAACTTTGATGCGCCTAAAACTGAAGGTAAAAGCGGCTGTTGTTGCTAATCGGCTCAAATTGAAACTTTAGATTTTTTAAATTTAAGGAATAAATAATGAATAATATTAATTCAAATATTCATCCTGTCATTATCCCCGCTTTGCGGTATCTAGATGGGCAGGCAGCTATTAGTTGGCTTTGCAACGCATTTGGGTTTGAGAAACAGTTGCTTGTGCTTGACAAAAAACTAGTTGCCCACGCGCAACTCACTTATGGCAATTCTATGATTATGTTGGGCGCAGCTAAAAATAATGCGTTTAGTAAACTGGTTAAATCGCCTTTAGAAACAGGCTGTGTAGGCTCACAAAGCGTTTACGTTATTGTTGAAGATGTCGATGCCCATTACGCAAAAGCTGTAGCAGCAGGTGCAGTTATTGTGTTGGATATTCATGATGAAGATTATGGCGGTCGTGCCTATTCGTGCCGCGACCCAGAAGGCCATGTGTGGAACTTTGGTGGATATAATCCGTGGATTGTTAATCATGAAAAATAATGTTGAGCTTGCTTTAAAATCTCCAGCTAAACTAACGACCAGCCCGCCTGCAATTGCCACCACGGGCATCATTTACACCTGCCCCATGCACCCTGAGGTGCGTCAAACCCACCCTGGCAATTGCCCTAAATGCGGCATGACTTTAGAGGCAGAAATGCCCACTTTAGAAGAGGGCGAAAGCGTTGAGCTAGTTGACTTTAAAAGACGTTTTTATTGGACTTTACCGCTGACCATTATAGTGACTTTTTTAGCCATGATAGGCCACCGTTTAAACTGGTTTAGCATGACAACGCAAAGCTGGATAGAGCTTGTATTGAGTTTGCCCATTGTGCTGTGGGCAGGCTGGCCATTTTTTGTTCGCGGATTTCAATCGGTAGTGAATCGTAGCCCCAATATGTGGACTTTGATTGGCTTGGGCACGGGTGCTGCTTTTATTTATAGCGTAGTGGCAACAATTGCGCCGCAACTATTTCCTGCATCGTTTACAGCAATGGGGCGGGTTGCGGTTTATTTTGAGGCAGCGGCGGTGATTATTTCACTCACGCTACTTGGCCAAGTGCTTGAGCTCAAAGCCCGCTCACAAAC
>JANOWA010000062.1:0-13435 GCA_031417675.1 Methylotenera sp. | reverse complement strand
TACCCCACCAGCTTTGCCGCGCCCGCCAGCGTGAATTTGCGCTTTAACCACTAAAGTGGCTGATTCAATAGATTTGGCAATGATTACTGCGGAAGCAGCATCGCCAGCAACCGCACCAATCGGCGTTGGTACCATATATTGGTTTAATAAATTTTTGGCTTGATATTCGTGTAAATTCATTTGTTAGTTTGTTAGAGCTATAGACAAAAAGGCTAAATAATATTACTTTAGATGTTAGTGCGATTATATTTCAAAATAGGAACGACTTCTTTGTCTGCTCAAAATAATCCTCAAAAACACGCTTCCAGGCTGCATTTTTTAGATGGTTTACGTGGTATTGCCATACTTTTGGTGGTTTTATACCACGCTTACGCGGATTGGCCGCAAGAACTACCGTATCACGAGCAATATGCCGACATATTTCTATTTCATTTTGGCAAATACGGTGTGCAGTTATTTTTTATTATTTCTGGCTTTGTAATCGCCATGACGCTAGAAAAATGCAAAAGTTTTTGGGATTTTATGTTTAGGCGCTGGTTGCGGCTGTTTCCTGCCATGTTGGTCGCCTCTTTAATCATTTTAATGACCGCACCATTATTCACTGCAAGGCCATATGGTGTGCCGCGTTTGCAAGATCTGTTGCCAGGTTTAACGTTTATTGAGCCTGAGTTTTTCCGCTTATTTTTTGATAAAAATCAAGGCGTTTTAGAAGGATTGTTTTGGACATTATTTGTCGAAATGAAATTTTATATCTTGGCAGGTTTAATGTATTTTACCATTGGCTCTAAAAAGATGATTGCCGTATTAATTACCATGTTTTTTAGCAGTATTGTGTTGGAATTTGCTAACCTACATTTATCACCAACGGTAGCCGACAAGCTAAATACGCTTTATCATTACCTTAATTGGGCGCATTACGGTTGGTTTGCTGCAGGTGCACTGTTTTACCAATATTATGTCAGTAAAAATAGGTGGGTTTGGTTTGCGGCTTTAGTGGTGGCATTAATTGCTGCCAGATGTTTGGGCGGATTTCCAACAAAATCAATGGCTTATGCCAGCATTCTTGTGTTTACGTTTGCCTTTTCAATGTTTAACCCAATTGTGCAAAAGATGCTATCGAATAAATTTTTGGTGTTTATCGGCTTTATTAGTTACCCGCTTTACTTAGTGCATGAAAACGCGACCGTTTCCATGATTAATCAACTACATGATGCTTATCCTAATGTGCCAAGTTATCTATTGCCAGTTTTGCCGACCATAGTGGTGACGATTGTGGCTTGGGTCATTGCGCAATATTTAGAGCCAATGACCAGAAAAGGCATTAAACAATTATTGTCATTTAAAGCAGCACAGCTCAATCAAAAATTAGATTAAACTATTCATTTTAAGGAGAATAAAATGGCAACAGCATCACAAACACTTCGCGAAGTTACTGGCATGGGCTTTGATTATGCAGGGCTTAAAAATTCAGCATTGATTATGGTGGATTGCCAAAATACCTATCGGCGCGGTGTGATGCAATTAACCAATGTAGAGCCTGCGATTATTGAAGCACAAAAATTATTGCAAATGGCGCGTGATTTAAAAGTACCAATCATTCATATTCAGCACGATGCTGGCGTAGGTTCTCCCTATGATGTAACGGCTGAAATTGGTGCAATTTCAGCCGAAGTAGCACCCAAAAATGGCGAGGCAGTCGTAGTTAAAAATTACCCAAACGCGTTTTGGCATACTAATTTAGAGGCGCAATTAAAGGCGCTGGGCATCGAGAACCTAGTGCTAGCAGGTTTTATGACCCATGTTTGTATTAACTCCACCGCGCGCGGTGCGTTTAATTTAGGTTTTAAACCGACTGTGGTGGCCAGTGCTTGCGCAACTAGAAGTTTGGTCGGTGCAAATGGTAAAACGATTGATGCACAAGTGATGCATGATAGTGCGCTGGCGGCAGTACGCGATTTATTTGCAGTGGTGGTGGATGATGTGGCAAGTTTGAAGGCTTAGCTTTGATTAAGCAAAGTTTGAATATAAAAAGAGTTAATGTAGAAAATCGCTATTCTGATATGGCGGTTTTTAATGGCGTAGCGTATTTGGCAGGACAGGTGTCAGCCAATTTAAGCCTTGATATTCAAGGCCAAATGCGTGAAGTTTTAAATATAGTCGACGTCCTGCTGGCGCAAGCCAACTCTGATAAATCGCGCATTTTAATGGCACACATTTACTTGGCTGATTTAGCTGATTACGCAGGTATGAACCTGGTGTGGGATGCCTGGGTTGCGGATATTGAAGGCCATGCGCCGCCACGCGCTACCGTGCAAGCAATGCTTGCCAACCCACAATATAAGGTTGAAGTGGTGATTACCGCCGCACAAAAGTAACTAGCGCGGTAGGTGTACAAATTAACTTTATTTGAACACCAAATTGTGACTTGCCTCGTAAATGGTGAGCAAAAAGCTAATTTGTATAGGCTACCCCTATAAGTTTTATTCCTTAGCATTGCCGTACACTTTGCCGTTGCGCTACCCAATAAATATTTGGTATCTGTGCCACATAATTGCTAAAGCCGCCTTAGACAAGCTATGTAAGCCTGAAGTAAGTTAGTGAGCCTACTATACTTAATCTTAGGTTAGTCAATCAGGAATCAATGTGTCAGAAGAAGAGTTTGAAGTGCGCGGCCCGCATGAAGATGCGTTAGAAGGCGGTGATAGCGAAGGAGATTCGTTTTCTAGCAAAATTGCGGTTGCCACAGCAATTTTGGCTACTGTAGGTGCTTTTTTTAGTTACCAAGCAGGATCAACCCAAAATGAAGCAGCCATGTTTAAAAACGATGCTGCCATTAAAAAAACAGAGGCGGCTGACCTGTGGAATTTCTATCAAGCTAAAAATAATAAGCAAAATTTAGCCGAAATAGCGCTGCTTTTACCCAGCGCAGATCAAGAAAAATATAAAAAATCTATAGCGCATTATGAGGGTGAAAAGAGAGAAATTAAAAAAGAGGCCGAGGGTTTAGAAGAAAAATCTAAAGTATTTGATGGGCAATCGGAAGCAATCATGCATGTACATCACCGCTGGACACTGGCCATGACCTTTATTCAAATCGCTATTTCATTGGCGGCGATTACTTTACTCACGCGTAAAAAATCACTGACTATTGGCGTTGCAGCAATGGCCGCAGGTGGTTTTATTTTTGCGATTTTAGCTTTACTTCATATTTAGGAAATGACCATGTTTAATATGGCGGTGCCATGGTGGGAGTTGGTGGTACGCAGTATTGCGGTGTATGCATTTTTAATTTTTATTTTACGTATTTCAGGTAAGCGCCAAATCGGGCAAATGGCGCCATTTGATTTGGTGTTGCTGCTCATCTTATCCAACGCCGTACAAAACTCGATGAGTGGCGGCGATAACTCGCTTATTGGCGGTTTGTTGATTGCGGGTGTGCTGGTAGGTGTTAACTTCGTAGTAGGTTATGCTACTTACAGAAGCAAAAAATTAGAAGCTTTAATCGAAGGGCGGCCACAAATTATCATTCACAATAGTCAACTATATGAAGACGTAATGGCAAAGTGCCAACTCACGCATCACGAGCTAGATGCCGCTTTGCGTCAAGCAGGCTGCGAAAGTGTTGCTGATGTGCGTTCCGCCATTTTAGAAAATAATGGTGTGATTAGCGTGGTTGCTATGCACAAATAAAATCGGGCGAATGACGTCATTTATTTGCGCCATTCACCCGTAATCACTCAGTCTAAATTTACGTACTATAAATCCTGCTCGCTATAAGTCTTGCTCCCACGCATTGCCGTAAACCTTGCCATTACGCGATAAAATAAACATTTGGTACATGCTGGTAAACCACATAAAGGTTGACGCCAAGCTGTAGCCAATGCCGCCGATGATGGTGAAGTAGGCAAAGTTTGGCGATAATTTTGTGAGCCACCAAGATAATACGTCGATAATTAAAAATATAAACGGGAAACCAATCACCAATATTTTTAATTTACGTGGCACACCAACCGCAAAACTGAATACCAAGCCCATTAAAAAGAAAATAAAGCTAATACCAAACAAGTGAATATGCGACACACGTGTTAATGCTTGCCATGTCGCGCCAGTACTGGTTGCGGCTACTTTTTGTACTTCTTCAAAGTTTTTAAAATTAGGAATATTCGGCACAACAGAATGGCAGGCCACGCAATGTTGCTCAAACACGCCTTTAAAATGATCATCCCAATCGGCTTTTGGTGCGCCTTTGTGTACCCATTGGATAATATCTGCCCGCACATTATCTGGCGCATTGGCCTTCATCGCCCCATTGAGCATGCTTTCTAATTTACTGTGATTGCGATCACCATAATAGCTATACACAATATCGTTTTTTGATAGCCCAACTTTGCCATCAGCCATGCCATGGGTGAGCATAATTTGTAAGCCAGCCATTAGCAAACCCACGCCAATGACGAGCAAATAGCCTGCAAACAGCGCTTTTAATGGGTTAGGTAGATTAGGTAAATTTAGCCAGGCTAGGTTGTTAGATTGGATGGCTTCTTGTTTTGTTGCGGCTTTCATGCAGGCTTTCTTTTAAGAATGTTTTTAATTTCAAAAAATCATAGCATTACAATGTTAATTAGCAAAGACAGTTTTTGTTACAGTTTGTATCGTGCCTGTGTTGAATGCCATTGATTTAAAGCGAGTTTTACAAGCTATTATGACGCGCATGTTATCATTTGGTTTTGTTTAAAAGTTATTTATTATGCGTTTAGTATTGCAAGGTCGCGCGGTTACTGTTGCGCATCTCACCCATATTCATCGTTTGATTGGCGGTAACACGCAGTTTATGCAAATTGCTGAACATGCCTATTATCTACCAACTAACAATACTGATATTGCAACGGTGAAAACGTTCTGCGCCACGCAACAAATTGATTATGCTTTAGTGCCAGATGCCCAACGTTTAAGCCATTTTGGGCTGTGTGTGATGGATATGGACTCGACGCTGATTAACATCGAATGCATCGACGAAATTGCCGATATGATGAACCTGAAACCACAAGTTTCCGCCATCACCGAGCAATCAATGCGCGGCGAGCTGGATTTTGCACAAAGTTTAAAAGCACGGGTAGCCTTGCTAAAAGGCTTGCCCGAAACGGCCTTGCAACAAGTAATCGACGAACGCCTACAGGCCAGCCCTGGCGCAGTTGAATGGATTGCCGCCTGTAAATTGCACAACATTAAAACTATGTTGGTTTCTGGTGGATTTACGCTGTTTGCAAACCATGTTAAAAATTTACTTGGGCTAGATTACGCTGTTGCCAATACGTTTGAAATAATCGATAGAAAACTCACTGGCAATATTTTAGGCGATATTGTGGATGCAGAGCGCAAAGCGCAAGAGCTAATTAAATTACGCGATACTTTAGGCTTAAAAGTTGACCAAACCATTGCCATTGGCGACGGTGCGAATGATTTGAAAATGATGCAAGCCGCGGCTGTGGGCGTGGCTTATCATGCCAAACCAATTGTGCAACAACAAGCGACTTTCGCCTTAAATTTCAGTGGCTTAGATGGCGTAAAAAATTTATTTACTGCTTAATTAATTATGGCCTTCGGGCTTTTGCTTTTTATTTTTAATGCTTGATTAATCAACTATTCTAACATCAGGGCGTAATCAACAATATGACTAAAAATGCGTTAATCACTACCCTAAGTAAAGTGCCAGAACTCACTTTAATTTTTTGGATAATAAAAATTCTAGCCACCACGCTGGGAGAAACGGCGGGGGATGCGTTATCGATGTCGATGAACTTGGGTTATTTAGTTAGCACCGCCATTTTTGCCGCCATCTTTTTTGTCGCCGTAATTGCGCAAATGAAAGCCAAACAGTTTCACCCTTTCATCTATTGGGTAACCATTGTTGCCACTACCACCGTCGGCACAACGCTGGCTGATTATGCAGACCGCTCGCTTGGCATTGGCTATACAGGCGGCTCTGCGCTGTTACTCACTCTTTTATTGACCTCATTAGCTATTTGGTATAAAACGCTAGGCTCGGTTTCTGACAAAACCATAAGTCAGACAAAAGAAGAGATCTTTTACTGGGTGACCATTAAGAATACGCAAACATTAGGCACCGATTTGGGTGATTGGACAGCCGACACGGCAGGGCTTGGCTATGGCGGCGGTGCAATCATTTTTAGCGCACTTTTGTTGGCTGTATTGGCTGCCTATTATTGGACCCAGATTTCTAGAACCGCACTATTTTGGGCCGCTTTTATTCTTACGCGCCCGCTTGGCGCGGTGGTAGGTGATTTTCTTGACAAGCCTATTGCCAAAGGTGGTTTAGATTTTAGCCGCTTTGGTGCCTCAGCCACTTTGCTAGCAATTATTATTGCCTGCATACTTATTTTTCCGCAGCGCGCTGGAAAAATTGCAGGGCATTAATTCGATACTGCGTATTAAATAATGCGCCAAAAAATCACCCCAATTGAAACCGAAGTCGGCTTTATTTCAGGTCGTGATGCGATTTATTTACACGATTTGACGCGCATAAACGATGACCAATATTGCATTACAGGGGCGTAACTGGCCACAATTGCAGCAAAATTGCTGATAAAGATGCGGATGCGGAAATTAAATTTAGCATTACATTTAACGGTGTGTTGTTATTTAAAATGCTAGCGCTAGATTTTGATGATGTTGACTACGAGTCTTGCTTTGATTTAGTGCAAAACTCTAAAAAGTTAGTCGAAATGCGTATGCGCGATAAAGCCGCAAAAATTGGTAAAATTGATTGGGGAAAAAACGCCCAAGGCAAATTTTGTAATGATATTTATCATCAACATTTAGTGTTTCGTACTTACGATATTGTGTTTGAAATTATTGCACAACACTATGATTTTAAAATAGAAATTTAACTACAAAAGTTTAAAGCAAGGCTAATTCCGCTTCGCTGAAACCTGCTTGCCGCCTAGCTTCTAGGTTAAATGGTGGTTTTAATTTTGGCGCACTGTATTCAACGCATAGCTTTTCAAAAGTGGCAATCGGCTCTAACTTTCGCTCATTACAAAGCCAGTCAAACCAAATATTACCAATTGCCACATGACCAATTTCATCGCGCAGAATAATATCTAAAATAGCGACCATTTTATTATCGCCAATTTGTGCAAATTTATTACGCAACTGTGGGCTAGCGTCTAAGCCTCGCGCTTCCATAGTACGCGGCACTAGCGCCATTCTGGCAAGTACGTCGCCTTTGGTTCTATCGACCATCTCCCATAAACTATTGTGGCCTGCAAAGCTGCCGTATTCATAGCCTAAACTTTGTAAATGCGCGTTTAAAAGACTGAAGTGATAAGCCTCTTCAGTCGCCACTTTTAGCCAATCGGTGTAGTAATTATCGGGCATATTTTCAAAACGCCAAATGGCATCTAGAGACAAATTAATGGCATTAAACTCAATGTGAGCAAGCGCGTGGATTAAGGCGGCGCGGCCATCTATGGTACGCATGGAACGTTTGGGTAAATCTAACGGTGACACCAGTTTTGGCTTGGCTGGGCGGCCAGGAATAGATTTAAGCATGACCTGCGAGGCGCATAGATATTGGCTTGTAGCGATGCTTGAAATTTCTTTTTTTAGTGCTAAAACACCGTTGGCTTTAACAACGGCGTTAGTTTCGCACAGCCAAACTAACGCAATTTGACGCAGCTCGTTCAATTATTTCAGTTCTATAAAATCTAGCTCGCCTGCTTTCATGTCTGGCACCATCAGATATTTTTCATCGCGTGTAATTGCAATATCGGCCGCTGATTTATAACTATCTTTAAGCAGTGCTACTTCATTTTTACGGCTTACCGAATACACCTTACCGTTTTTCCAATCGCTCACAAACATCGTCCCGTTAGAGTGATGCACAATGCCATCGCCGCCGCCAAAACCTTCGGCAATATCACTTAGCGCTTTGGTTTGTTGGTTGTAACTATAAAGCACGCCAGAAGTGAAATCGACAATAATCAATACGTTACCTGTGTCGTCCGCCAACAAACCGTTTGGCGCCATGATGCGTGCATCTTGCTTGCCGTCAATGAGTAAAGTTACCTTGCCAGCCGCATTAATTTTGTAAATCGCGCCGCCTTTGCCCGTACCCATAATATCACCGCTATCCGACACATATAAATTGCCTTGCGGATCGGCTTCTAGGTCATTCAGAAATTGTGGAACGACTGGAAACGCGCTAGCAGCGGTGAAAACGCTGGCTTTGCCATCATTTAAGCCAATTTTAGTTACTTTGGTTTTATCAGCCACATATAGATTATTGCCAACAATTTTTAAGCCTTTTGGATCGTCTAAGCCAGTCGCAAAAACAGTGGCTTTGCCATCTTTAATGACGCTAATTTGACCATCACCATCTTTGCCAAACTCGCCAATTTCAGACACAAAAATACGCCCATCTTTGGCTTGTACGGCCGATTCTGGTGTTTTTAAACCAGTAACTGTTTGCAAAGGTGTTGCCTGTGTACTGTTAAGTTTACCAGCGCAACCCGCCGTCGTGATTGTGGCGGCTACTATTGAACATCCAATTAAATATGCTTTTTTCATTTTTTCTAATCCTTTAGTTATAAATCTTAATAATAAATTTTGCTGACAGGCAAGTCATTCAGCCCGTCACACAGTGTTTCTGCCTTGTTGGCTGGCGATTTATTGAGTACTGCCAAAAATGCGTTATCTGTTTCAAGCTGTTTAATCATTTTATCCATGGCTTTGGTATAGGCTTTTTCCATGTAATAGTCAGGCTTTATGCCCAGTTCGCCATTTTGTTGCGCTTGCTTTTTAACGGTGGCAATGGCGACTAATTGGTCAATTGGCTTACCAGTATTCACGTAAGCTTTCGCGATAATTTCTGCATGGAACACGCGTAGTTGGGCATTGTAAAACATTTGCGGCTCTAACGATAAAACGACATCGGCATTCGTGCTGCTGGCACACATATTGATATTGACAAAGTGTTTTGGCAGCACTTTCATGGCTACTTTTTCAGCCATTGGGCCCTTCATGTGCCACACATCTAAATACGGGTGCAGCATGCGCACGGGGTGTTCGTAATGACGTTTGGCAATGTGAATGGCAATGTTACCTGATAAAGGATTGGCGAACGCAGTGTGCGTAAAAAATAAGCTTAAACAGAGCGAAATAAGTATTTTGAACATAATGAAGCCCCTTTTGTTAGATGTTATGGTATTAAATATTATGGTTGATGGCTGATGCGATAAATAACCGCCGCACGGTCGTCTGACACATACAGCGCACCATCTGCGCCCGTAATCACATCGACTGGCCGTCCCCACGCTTGGCTTTGCCCTGTATTGCTAATATTGAGCCAACCTGTTGCAAAATCAAGTACTGCAACAGGCGTTTCGCCATTAAATTTCACGTGCACAAGCTTGTAGCCGCTGGGATTTTTGCGATTCCAAGAGCCGTGTAGCGCAACGATGGCATCATTTTTATATTCAGTTGGGAAGTTAGTTTTGTCCAAAAATGTAATGCCTATTGGAGTGGAGTGCGCGGTAAATGTGATGGCGGGCGGCGCAGCCGTTTTGCAGAAATCAACCTTTGGCGCTAAAAAATTTTGGTCTTCTGCTAAGCCACCTTTAGCATCGCCCCAGCAATAAGGCCAGCCGTAGTGTTTGCCCGCTTCTATTCGGTTTAAATGTTCAGGCGGAAGATCGTCATTTACTTTGCCAATTTTTTTGTCACTTCGCATGTCAGACCCGTTATTAGTGGCAAACATCGCGCCTGTTTTTGGTTGCCAGGCAAAGCCTTGGCTATTGCGTAAACCACGCGCCCATATTGGTGATAAATGATTTGGTTCTAACCCATGCAGCCCATACTCAGTCAAGCCCCCAGCTGGTTTACCGTTAACGGTATAACGCAAAATGGTGGCGCGAAGCGGGTCGGCCTCATTACATACATTGCAGCTAGAGCCGACATTTACATATAAAAAACCATCAGGTCCAATTTTTATGGTTTTTAAGGTGTGATGCCCGTAAGGTAAGTTGCTGATCAATGGTGTTGGTGCAGACCATTTGCCATCGACTTGGCGAGTCGTCACCACGCTATCTTGGTTGCCAATTAGCAGGGTGTAGTCATCAATAAAGGCAAGGCTATTAGGCGCATTCAAATTGCTGGCAATAATAACAGGCGCCTCGGCAAGCCCGTCTTTATTGGCATCTGGCAGCATGACGATTTGATTGGTGCTGGCCAAGGCGACAAATAAACGGCCTTGTGAATCAAATGCCATCATGCGCGGCTGGGCCTGTGATTCGTCGCCAATTTGAGTTGGTAATCGACTAAAAACGCTGATTTTAAAGCCTACTGGCAGTTGAATATTTAACTGTGGCGGTGCTTCAATCGTCACCGCGCCGTACGCGCACCCATGGCCACTTAATTGGCATACCAACATTAAACAATAAGCCCAAACTTTATGAAAAAAAGCGCTTATCATCGTAGTAAACTAGGTCAACACATCTGACCAAATATTGGCCGCCCACGCTTTGGCGTAATCACCTTCTTGGTCGGTCGGTTCTTTTGAAACCCCGCCGCCATCAGCCGCTACCATGATTTTTTTGGCCTCAATATAGCGATACACATTAGCGACGTGAATCGCTTGTTTGTCATTGACGTAGCTATAGCAAGTATTGGCAAATACGGGCGCTGGGTCTGGCGCGCGGCCTTGCATCAGCTCGACAATGGCGCTGGCGCAAACACGCGCTTGGCTGGTGGCCATATGCGCCGATTTTGGCAATGCGGCAGAAACGCTATCGCCAATCACATGCACATTCGGCGCTAATTTAGATTCGTAGCTTAAAAAGTCGACCTCGCACCAGCGTTTATCAATGTTATTAAGGTTAGCCATTTGTGCAGGTTTGCCAGCGCGTTGTGGTGGAATAATATTCAGTACATCCGCCGAAATCTTGTCAAAATCGGTGATCACAGTTTTAGAGGCAACATCGACATCGGTCACTGCAATATTGGGGCGATAATCGATGATTCCCGCGTACATCTCAACAAAAACTTTGGTGAATAGCCCTTTTTTTGAGACGATTTCTGCGTTGGCGTCCAGCACAATCACTTTGCTTTTTGGCTTATTTTTTTTGAGGTAGCTGGCGACTTGGCAAGCGCGCTCATAAGGCCCAGGCGGGCAGCGGTAAGGGGCTTTTGGCACGTTCATCACAAACACGCCGCCATCTGGCATGGCTTCTAATTGTTTGCGCAAGTTGACCGTTTGCCAGCCAGCTTTCCAAGCGTGCGGCACGGTTTTTTGCGCTTCTGCCGATTCTAAACTGGCTAATTTGTCGTACATAAAATCGATGCCTGGCGCGATAATCAGGCGGTCGTAAGTGATTTCGCCGCGCTTCATCGTCACTTTTTTAGCGCTCAAATCAATCGCAGTTACTTCGTCATTCACCCAACTTACACCGTGATTTTTTTTGACTAAATCGTAACCAAAAGTAAGGTCGTTAATGTTTTTGCTGCCACCCAGCACCAAGTTGCTGAGCGGACAAGACACGAATTGCGCGGATTTTTCAATCACGGTGACATCGATATTACCATTACTCCACAGTCGAATATATTTGGCTGCCGTTGTGCCACCATAGCCGCCGCCAATAATAACTACGCGGCCTATAGAAGCTTTTTTATTGCTAAGGCTGGCGCAAGCACTTAACAAACTGGTGCTAGAAATAAGTGCGCCTGCGCCAGCAACTTTAATAAAATCACGCCGATTGAGGTGATTAATTTTCATGGCTGACTTTCAAGGTTTGAGATATTGGCGCAACATTGGCAACACGTTTTTGTTGTGAAAAATATGCCGCCAGCAAATTAATTTCATCCACATTTAAGCCTTTTGCGTGATGGTGCATGACCGTGGCAGGTCGGCTACCATCTTTAAACGCCAGCATTTGTGTCGTGAAATAAGCGCCATCCATGCCCGCTAGCACCGCATTACCAGCCGCCGCATTGCCATTACTGCCGTGGCAAGCCGCGCACGAAGCGGCAAGTGTGCGAATGTGTGATGATTGACTTAGGGTATCTAGAGATAACAAAACCTCAGCCGCTGTTGCCGATAAGGCTAAGCTAACTGAGGTTAAGAAGGTTAGTGCAATAAACCAGCTTTTAAACCAAATGCTTGCGTTTTTCATGATGTTTTAATTAGATTAACTTATTTTAAAACACCATTCTAAATGGTTTTTGTGTGTTTTAAATAGGTTTAATTAAAAACATCTTTCATCTAAACAACCGTCGTCTTTAACGCCAAGGCCAGTCAGTAATTCGACCATGTGTTTATCGTTGCTATCACGGAAAAAGCGAATTAAAGAAACGTCACCTTTAAGTTTAATATTTACGTCGGCACCATTTTTAGCTAAAAATTTCACCATTTCTTCTTGACCATTGAGTGCGGCCAAATGAAACGCGGTGTGGTTGGCAATTGGGTGCAAGTAATTAATATCTGCGCCTTTGCTGAGTAAGAATTTTACAATGGCGATATCACCTTTATTTGCCGCCATTTGCAATGGAGACCAGCCAAATATTTTATCATTGACGGCTTTTGGCTCTTGTTTTACATATTTTTCAACTGTTTTAAGTTTGCCCTCTGTCAGTGCATCGCTATATTCTAGCGATTCATCATCCGTTAGTGCAAAGCTGCTAAACGAGATACTTAAGGCCAAAACTGCAAATAGTGCTTTTAATAGGTTCATACTTTTTCTTTCCTTATTTTAAAAATCGCTGCTTAAAAATTAAGCTTAAGCGATAAATTTTCTTGCGTTACGGAACATCCGCATCCACGGTGCGTCTTCCTGCCAGTCATTTGGCCGCCATGAATGTTGCACCGCTCTAAATACCCGTTCAGGATGCGGCATCATAATACTAAACCGACCATCTTGGGTAGTAAAACCTGTTAAACCTTGCGGTGAACCGTTTGGATTAAACGGATAAACCTCGGTTGGCGTTGACGCATCATTATTGTTTTCTATAAAACGTAAAGTGGCCAAGTGCTGTTTCAACACGTCATTGACAGCAGATTTTGAATTAAATTCCGTAAAGCCTTCACCTTGCGCGACGGCAATAGGCATGCGGCTGCCAGCCATGCCATTAAAAAATAGCGAGGGCGATTCTAATACTTCTACCATCGCAAAACGGGCTTCAAATTGTTCAGATTTATTTTTAACAAAGTGCGGCCAATGTGCGCTACCAGGGATAATGCTGTGCAAATTACTCATCATTTGGCAGCCGTTACACACGCCCAGCGCGAAAGAATCGCTGCGATTAAAAAATGCGCTAAATTCGTCATTAGCCCGTGTATTGAATAAAATAGATTTCGCCCAACCTTCACCAGCACCCAATACATCGCCATAACTAAAGCCGCCGCATGCCACTAAACCCGCAA
>JANOWA010000061.1:0-8120 GCA_031417675.1 Methylotenera sp. | reverse complement strand
CGCTAGATTTATTGTAGGCAGGCCTGCCCTCGCTAGGCTTACTTTCAAATGCCTTATTTTCATCCAAATGCTCTGCAAACGGGCTACCATGCGCCTTACCATCAAAGCGATGGTTACGCTGACGTGCGCTAGCAGGCTTAGTTGCGCTAGCAGTTTTGTTTTCAGACTGGACATCTGCACGCGCGCCACCACCTTGCCCATCATTCCCGCGAACGCGGGAATCCATTTTGTCTTTAGAAGCAGATTCAGCATCATCAACCCTAGCCACAGGCTTAGGCGGAGGCTGAGTTCTATCGCGCCGAGCAGGGTCAGCACGGCGTACAGGTGCTTTGGCGGTAGTTGGTGCGTCGCTAGGTTTTTTAGTGATTTTAAGTGTGGTCAAAATAGTCTTTAGTATGGTTTATGTGAAATTTTTAATGAAATATAAGCTACATATCTCCAATTAATTTATTCCATTTTTCTTTATGTTCAAATTTTAGTGCCTTGTCATCTTCAAGCAAATTTACATAGTTTTCGATAAACTCATAGGGATTGCTTAATAGCCTTAAATAATATTTCAGTGTTTCCATAATGCCGTTGACGATAAGCTGGCAGCCATGTGCATTTTTGATGCGCAAAATTTCAGCTTCTATCGCAAGCATTTCTTGTAGACTTGATTTGGCTGTAGATAATATGTAATAGCGGTCAACAGGCGTTTTATTGAATTTTTCATAGGCATCTTGAACAATTTGCAGGGTAACTGGAATGCCATGCTTAACTTCAACTGCTTCAAAAGGCCGTTGCTTTTCATTTGCTAACTCAACATCACCAATTCGACCGCTTCGACTGTCAGATGATGTATGGCTTTCAATAGGTAGTAAAGACTTACCTTCAAACCTTTTTAATTCAGGCATCAGTGCCTGATAGGCGGCATAAATAGCTAGCACAGGTAAGCGAGATGCACCTTCGGCTTGATACTTGTGATTGAAATGTTTTTCGAGCAAAACCAAAATGTTTGAAATAGGTAATGCTGTCGGTTTCGCTAATTCAATGATGTGTTTGTTGCGCTGTAGAACTAAACCTTGCAATAGGTAACTTAAGTAAGCTTCAGCATCCGCTTTATTTTCAAGACCTTCTAATATACTCAAAAAAGACTGCTTCAAATCAGCTGGGTTAATAGCACCAGAGTATTGCCTATCGTAGGGTACTTTTTGTTCTAGCGAGCGTGTAAGCCAGCCGCTTTCTGCCATTGCAGGAAACTTTTTAGCTTTCATAAATGGCGTGATATATTGACTATCAAACGTTCTCCCAGAGTAGCCATTTTTAATGCTAGATTGATGATTTCTTATATCTTGTTCGGGGTGGAATATTTTATAAACGATACTTGTCAGCAGCACCGTCAATACGCCTTTAGCTTGCTCGGCATAACGCAACACAATATTAAGCAACTCTTTTTCATTGGCGCTTAATGAGGACTTAATCTCATTGTCAGAGCCTAATGACGACATTACTTTTAAGTAGCTGTCGTCAAGAAATTGACTGGGAGTTTTGTGTATCATTGCAATAACTGAACCCTAATTTGCTCACCGATACTTTTAATCATTGGCACACAAACGCTGTTACCAACTTGCCTATATAGTTCGCTAAGATTGTTGATTTTAATAAAGTTGCTTGGGAAACCCATTAGTTTTTAACACTAATAAATTGTGATTTTTCTTACTTGCTGACCGTCATAAATCAAAAAACGACCAGAGGTTTCTTGCGATGGAAGTGCTGGATGGAGGCCTTCTATAGAGTAAATGCGGTTGGGCTGCTTGTGTACGCGAGAAAGGTTTTCAGTTCCTGGACGCACTCCAGCAATCCTAATTTTTTTATTGCGATAGCCAATAAAAATTAAACCACTGTCTTGTTTTTTAAAATCAGTCAGTAAGGTGTATGGCTCATTTAGATATTCAAAGTTAGCCTCTTTGTCTAAGAAGTCTTTTAATATGCGCTTAGGCTGAGTTTGCACTTTTCTAAAATCAAACTGCTTGTTTTTACAGCCAATAATAATCACTCGTTCTCGGTTTTGTGGAACACCAAAAGCGGAGGCGTTAAGTAGCTTCCAAGAAACTTGGTAATCAAGCTCTTCTAAATGTTTCAGAATTGTTTTGAATGTTTCACCTTTGTTATGGTGCATTAAATGCTTAACATTTTCTAGAAAAACCACCTTGGGTTGGTGTTTTTCAATAATTTGAAAAACGTTATAAATTAGAGTGCCACGAGTGTCATCAAACCCCTTCATTTTGCCTGATATGCTAAATGGTTGGCATGGAAAACCTGCCGTCAAAACATCATGGCTAGGTATTTTTGATATATCTAATTTAGTGATGTCGCCTTCTGGCATTTCACCAAAATTTAATTGATAGGACTTTTGTGCGTATGGATTAAACTCAGACGTAAATACGCATTTACCATTTAATTCTTGCAACGGTATTCTAAAGCCTCCAATACCTGCAAATAAATCAATAAAAGTAAATTTTGGATTCTGCGGGGGAGGAAATGGCAGCATAAAGTTGAGCGCTAATTGTTGTTCAGCAGTTAATTCTGTAGTCACATTACCGTGACTATACTCAATTGCGCTATTAGAATTTTTTTCAATCAACATATCTTATTTTATCAGTATTAACGACTCGCATAAACAATTAAAAAAGCAAACGCAAGGCCTGCTTTTTTATTTCTGTTTCCGTGCTTGACAAGGAATCCAATGACTTAACGATGCGAGATACCGATTTACATCGGTATGATAGATGCTGTTAAACTTTTTGATATACCTCGCTGCCTTTTTCACACATTCAATCGCTTTTTTTGTATGCTTTTTTGCAAAGCCTATTCCTGCTAACACCTAACTTATCTGCGTAATCACGTACGTCTTGTGATATTTTCATAGAGCATGAGTGTGTGAAGAACAATAGGTGACAGACAACTATTAATTTCACTTTTCATCATTTCATTCTACAATAATCTTAGCAAACTTACGTTTTCCTACTTGCGCGACGACAGTCGCGCCTTTATTTAGCTGCAAATTTTTATCACTCACTTTTTCGCTATCGAGCTTTACGCCGCCTTGTTCAATGGCGCGATACGCTTCTGAAGTGCTTTCGACCAAACCTGCCATCTTTAAAAGCTGTGCAATACCAATGCTCGCAGTTTCTATATTTACGCTAATCTCTGGCACTTCATCGGGAATGCCGCCTTTGGCGCGGGTTTGAAAATCGTTAAGTGCTTTTTCAGCATCGGCTTGACTATGAAAACGGGCGACGATTTCTTGGGCGAAACGCACTTTGATATTGCGTGGATTTTCACCCACTTTGACTTGCGCTTTCCAGCTCGCAACGGTTTCTAAACTTTCAAACGACAGCAAGTCGATATAGCGCCACATTAAATCGTCGCTTATCGACATGAGTTTAGCGAAAATAATTTCTGGCGCTTCGTTAATGCCTATATAGTTATTCAGCGATTTAGACATTTTATTCACGCCGTCTAAGCCTTCTAGCAAGGGCATGGTGAGTACGCATTGCTGCGCTTGGCCTGCTTGTTTTTGCAGCTCGCGCCCCATCAGCAAGTTAAACTTTTGATCTGTGCCACCCAATTCAACATCCGCTTTTAATGCAACGGAATCATAGCCTTGCAGCAGCGGGTACATAAATTCATGTATGGCAATTGGCTGGTTGCTTTTGAAACGTTTAGAAAAATCATCGCGCTCTAGCATGCGCGCCACGGTTAAGCTGGCGGCCAGTTTGAGCATGCCTGCTGCGCCTAAATCAGTAAGCCAGCTTGAGTTAAATACAATTTCTGTTTTACTTTTATCTAAAATCTTAAATACTTGGCTGGCATAAGATTTGGCATTCTCGGCCACTTGCTCTTTAGTTAGAGGCGGACGCGTAGCACTTTTGCCGGTTGGGTCGCCTATCATGCCTGTAAAATCACCAATCAAAAATAAAACCTGGTGGCCTAAATCTTGAAAATGGCGCAGTTTGTTAATGAGCACGGTATGCCCAAGGTGCAAATCGGGCGCGGTGGGGTCGAAGCCCGCTTTAATGCGCAGCGGCACACCTTTTTTAAGCTTTTCGACTAATTCAGCCTCTAGCAAAAGCTCGTCGCTACCACGTTTAATAATGGCTAATGATTGATTAATATCTTTATTCACGGTGATGTCCAAAGTATGTTCCCAAAATATTGGGTTTATTTTTTACAATTTGTTACTTTTTATTCGCTTAAAAATTCTGTTACTATGTATTGCTATTTATCGCTTTAGGCCATTATATTCAAGCATTTGGATGGTAATTTATCACTTATTTAGTTATTTTTTATGCAGCAAAACAATCAAAACTTCGATATCAAAACTAAGATTAGCATTTTAACGCAAAACATATTAAGCAACTTGCGTAAAATAAAATTGCGTTGGCTTTTGCTGGTTTTGCTCGTGCCACTGTTTGGTTTTTTGGCGGCATTTGGCAATGCGTCTAACGGCTCACAAGGTAATGCTAGCAATCATGTTGATGTTAAAACGGTGATTGAGGATGTGACCTTGCCATTGCCCGTGACTGTAATCAACCATGACGAAGTGTTTTGGCAGCTTGATGCAGTAAAGCCTGACGATACGCTTTATACCTTGTTTAAGCGCATGAATATTCGCGATGATGATGCGATTAAGTTTTTAATGCTGGCGCCCGAGGCGCATGCGCTAAATAGAGAGCTAGTGCCAGGTCATCGCTTAGAAATCAAGACCAATTTAGATGGCAAATTATTGCATTTAGAATATGAAATCGATAATGAAACTATTTTAGTGGCAGGCCTTACACCACAAGGCTATCAACTTGTTACCGAAAAACTCGTTTTACAAAATCACCATGTTTTAAAATCTGCTGTCGTGATCAACTCTTTATTTGGTGCGACGGATGACGCGGGCATACCCGACCAAATCGCCTTGCAAATGATTGATATTTTTTCTGGCCAAATTGATTTTCAAGAAGATTTACGCCCTGGCGATCAATTTAAGGTGATTTACGAGGCGTTTTATAACGCGGGCGAGCTGATGAAAGTAGGCAATGTGCTGGCAGTTGAGTTTGTGAATAATGGCAAAAAGTATCAAGCGGTGCATTTTGGCGATGCAGAAGGCAAATTTGCTTATTACACGCCAGAGGGCATTAGCCTGCATAAATCATTTTTGCGCTCGCCTGTTGAGTTTACGCGCATTAGCTCTACTTTTAGCATTGGTCGTTTTCACCCCATCTTGCATCGCATGCGCGCGCACCAAGGGGTAGATTTTGCCGCGCCAACGGGCACGCGGGTTAAGGCTTCTGGTGATGGCGTGGTGGATTTTGTTGGGCGCAAAGGCGGTTACGGCAATGCCATTGTGCTTAAACATGAGGGCGGCATCAGCACGGTTTACGGGCATCTGTCAGGTTATGCGGCTGGCTTGCATAAAGGACAGTCAGTGTTGCAAAGCGATATTATTGGTTATGTTGGCATGACAGGCTTGGCGACTGGCCCGCATTTGCATTATGAATTTTTAGTTGGCGGCACGCACCACGACCCTCTCACCGTAGCCTTGCCAACCGTTATCCCCATTGATACTAAATACCAACAAGCTTTTGATAAAATGAGCTTAGATTACATGGCAAAAATTGAAATGCTGAACCGTAGCCAAGTAGCAGCTAAAGATTAACGTGGCTAACTTATTCATTGGCGTGATGTCTGGCACCAGCTTAGATGGTATTGACGTTGCGCTTTGCAGATTTGACAAAGGTTGTGAGCTGATTGCCACACACTTTTTGCCTTATCCAGCCGACGTAAAATTAGCACTTTTAGCATTACATAGCCCAACTGAAAATGAGCTGGAAGCCTCTATTTTATTGGGTATTCAGCTGGCCAAGCTGTATGCGGATGCGGTGAATGCGCTATTAAAAGCGGCGAAAAAAAACGCGAGCGAAATCACCGCCATTGGCTGTCACGGTCAAACCATTAGACACAGACCTGAGCTTGGATTTACGCTGCAAATTGGTAACAATGCCTTGCTGGCCGAGCTAACCAATATTACGGTAGTAGGTGATTTTCGCAGTCGCGATATTGCTGCTAGCGGCCAAGGTGCGCCATTAGTACCCGCTTTTCACCAAGCCCTTTTTGGCAGCACAGAAAAAAACCGCGCGATTGTGAATATTGGTGGCTTTGCCAATATTACTTACTTAAATAAAAGTGGTGCCGTTTTGGGCTTTGATACTGGCCCGGGCAACGCACTAATGGATTACTGGACCAAGCTGCACACCAACCAAGATTACGATAAAAATGGCGATTGGGCACGCACTGGCGAACTTGTAGGCAGCGTACTAGACGCCATGTTAGCCGAGCCTTATTTTGCGCTGCCACCGCCCAAAAGTACGGGGCGCGATTTATTTAACCCACATTGGCTACAACAACACAAACTGTATCCGCACCTTAAACCGCAAGACATGGCACGCACATTAACCATGCTTACCGCGCAAACAATCGCCGATGTAATATTGACTGAGGCTAATGATACCGACGAGATTTATATATGCGGCGGTGGCGCGCACAATAGTCTGTTGCTAGAAACCTTGAATGATTGCTTGGGTGGCAATGCGCCCATTCATAAAACCGATGCACTGGGTGTGGGTGTGGATTGGGTTGAGGCGGCGGCTTTTGCCTGGCTGGCCAAACAAACCATCGATAACAAACCTAGCAACTTGCCCGCCGCAACAGGCGCAAAAGGCTTGCGCATACTGGGTGCCATCTATCCCAAATAAGGCATCTCTAGTAAATCTTCCCAAGTAAGTAAGCCCGAAATAATCAACTGTTTAAGCAAGCTTTGTTCGCTTTGCGTATAATCTTATAAAACACTTAAAAGATGATGCAATGACGACAAAACCGACCAAAGCCACCATTAGTTTCAACAATAACGCTGCGCCAATCGAGTTGCCTATGCTCTCAGGCACTGCGGGCAACGATGTTATTGACATTCGCGCGCTAGGCAAACACGGCGTATATACTTACGACCCAGGCTTTATGGCTACCGCCGCTTGCCAATCAGCCATTACTTATATTGATGGCGATGCTGGCGTATTGCTGCACCGCGGCTACCCGATTGAGCAGCTGGCCGAGCATTGCGACTTTTTAGAAGTTTCGTATTTGCTAATGCTCGGCGAGCTGCCAAATGCAGCGCAAAAAGCCAAATTTAACGACCGTATTATCGGCCATACCATGCTGCACGACCAACTCAGCAATATATTCCGCGGCTTTCGTCGCGACGCGCACCCCATGGCGGTGATGATAGGCGTGGTGGGCAGTATGTCGGCGTTCTATTTCGACGCCATGGATGTTTATAACCCGCAACATCGCGAAATTTCTGCGTATCGCTTGCTGGCCAAAATGCCGACCATTGCCGCTTGGAGCTACAAATACAATCTTGGCCAGCCGTTTATGCAACCGCAAAACAAGCTGAATTATGCCGAAAATTTCATGCACATGATGTTTGCTACGCCATGCGAGGAATACACGCCCAACCCAGTATTGGCGCGGGCTTTCGAGAAGATTTTAATCTTACACGCCGACCATGAGCAAAACGCATCTACATCTACGGTGCGCTTAGTTGGTTCAAGCGGCGCAAATCCGTTCGCCAGCATCTCGGCAGGTATTGCCTCACTGTGGGGCCCAGCGCACGGCGGTGCTAACGAGGCCACACTCACCATGCTAGAAGAAATGGGCGACATATCGCGCATTGGCGAATTTATTAAGCGCGCCAAAGACAAAAGCGATAGCTTCCGCCTCATGGGCTTTGGGCACAGGGTTTACCGCAATATGGATCCGCGCGCTGCCATTATGCGCAAAACCTGCCACGAGGTGCTAAACGAACTAGGTTTGCACGACGACCCGATGTTTAAACTAGCCATGGAGCTAGAAAAAATCGCGCTAGAAGACGACTACTTTGTCAGCAAAAAACTCTACCCCAATGTGGATTTTTACAGCGGCATTGTCATGCGCGCGATGGGAATCCCCAATAGCATGTTCACCGCCATCTTCGCCCTAGCCCGCACCGCTGGCTGGATAGCGCAATGGAGCGAGATGAACGCCGACCCAGAACA